>JAYSUN010000001.1:0-21684 GCA_043719045.1 Hyphomicrobiaceae bacterium
CGGATGAATTTGGCGCCGGATGAATTTGGCGCCGGATGAATTTGGCGCCGGATGAATTTGGCGCCGATCACGATTCAACAGGGTTTCACCATGTCCGCTGTGCCGTCCACTGTTGTTGAAACCCGTTGGTGGTGGGTGCGTCATGCGCCGGTGCCGGATGGTGGACGGATTTATGGACAGGGTGATCTCGATTGTGATTGCTCAAAAACATCCGTGTTCAGCGCGGTTGCCGCGTCGCTGCCTGACGATGCGGTTTGGGTCACAAGTAGTCTCAAACGCACGCATCAGACGGCGGCTGCGATCATCGCCGCCTCAGCTGGCCGACATGCACCCGAAGTCATGGCCGGTTATCCGGAACTTGCCGAACAGCACTTCGGCGATTGGCAGGGCCAGCATCGTGACGAGTTCCGCAAGACGCGTGGCATCACACCGATGTCGTTCTGGCTGACCAAAGACGACGAGCGCGCACCCAATGGCGAGAGTTTTCCAGATCTCGTCAATCGCGTCTCACCGGTGATTTCTGATCTGACGCAGGCTCATGCTGGTCGCAACATCATCGCGGTCACACATGGCGGTACCATCCGCGCCGCGATCCAGCATGCATTGAGAGTTCCCGGCAGCACCGCGCATGCCTTCATCATCGACAATTGCTCGATAACAGTGCTCGACCATTTGCGGGATCAGGCAAAGCCCGGTGCGGATGTCTGGCGTGTCTCAGCCGTCAATCATCGGCCCTGGGGCTGAGGTCGCGGATGTCAACTCTGGCCGATCAGGTGATGCTCACGGGCCATCAGGCACGCATCATCGCCCGGCTCGCAAGCGTGACAAATCTGCGGCCGGACCTCATAGATCGAGCAGTAAACCTGTTTGCCGACCTCCCCCTTGAGCGCGTCACAGCGGTTGCCGGTGCAGCGCATGCCGCCGAGGTGATCGGCCACCAATGCTGCTGGAATGAGATCAAGTTCCGCGTCCGTCTCGAGCGAGAACCGCGGCCATACCGGGTCAAAATCGCAGCACGCGCCGCACGTGACACAACTGTATATGACCGGTGCCGAGACGACGGGCTCGCTCATGCGCTGTCTCAAAGTCCCATGTAGGCGCGACGGATGTCGTCGCTGGCAGCTAGGTCGCGGGCGGGTCCGCTGGTGACAATGCGGCCGACTTCCAACAGGTAGGCGCGGTCAACCACTTTCAGGACTTGTGCCACGTTTTGCTCGACGATCAAGACGGTGTAGCCCTCCGCGCGAATCCGACGGACGAGGTCGAAGACCTGCGAGACGATGACTGGCGCCAATCCCATCGACGGCTCATCAAGCAGCACCAATTTCGGCCCACTCATCAGGGCGCGGCCAATAGCGCACATCTGCTGCTCGCCGCCAGACATCGTGCCGGCCAGCTGCATCCGGCGTTCCTTCAAACGCGGGAACAATTCATAAACATAAGCCAGTTTATCGTCAAATTTTGCGCGCGCCGCCGGGATGAAGGCGCCCATTTTCAGATTGTCTTCCACGGTCAGCCTTGGAAATAGTCGACGGCTTTCCGGGACATGGGCGATGCCGGTTTCAATGATCTTGTGCGCGGCCAATGTGCGCAGGTCCGTGCCTTCCATCGTGATGATGCCGGCGGTTGGCTCGAGCATGCCCGAAATCACGCGCAACAGCGTCGTTTTGCCTGCACCATTGGCGCCGATGACAGCCACCGCCTCACCAGCGTTGACCGCCATAGACACCCCGAACAGCGCTTGAAAGCCACTGTAGCCCGCGTCGACATTGTCCAATTTGAGCATGTTGTCATCCGCGGCGCACCTGAAGTGTCGGAACTATGCTAGCAGACCGCCGCATTCGCGCCAGCGGCTTGTCGAATGACCACGGTACAAACACCTCGACGAGACTGAAGATTGCGGCGCATTGCCCAAATTCTGCGCGGATTAGACGTCATACTGGTGGTCAGTCACCAAATCGGAACTTTGTGATGCACCTTATGATCGCGGCTTCGGCCCTCGCCTTGACCATCGGCCTTGCAGGTGGAGCCAACGCCAATCCGGCCGCAAAAATGGAGCGCTTGGATGGCGTTTGGATCGAAGGTCCGGGCTACGACATCACGTACGGTGGCAACTACGAGGCTTGCGCTCAGCGCTGCCTTGCGACCACAAAATGCCTGATGATCGAATACTACAAGCCGGAAAAGAAGTGCAACATGTACGACACGAACCGCCCGCGCAAAACCGGCGGATCCTCGAATGTCGGCATCCGACGCTGAAGGACCGCTGAACCGACACGCGGCGGATAGGCTTTTGCCGTGGGCCATTTGACTTGGCAGCGGCCAACAGCGACAACCCAGGTCGACCATGCCTGGGGGCCTTTGCACGTGACAGCCTCGACATCAACGGCCGCGCCAGTCGGGCTCGCTATCGCGCCTGATCTGCCGGATATTCTGCCGCCCGTGAAAACACGCCGCGGCCTGTGGGGATTGGTCTATCGCCATCCGACCAGTGCGCTCGGCGTGTTCCTGCTCGCAATCATGTTCGTGTTTGCGATCTTCGCGCCGTGGCTCGGGACGGTCGACCCGTCCGCCATTGCGATGTCCAAACGGACCCGACCGCCGACCGTCAACAACTGGTTTGGTACGGACATGCTGGGCCGCGATATCTATTCCCGCGTGGTCTATGGCGCCCGGATCTCGCTGCTGGTTGGTTTTTCGGTTGCGATTTTTGCCTCCGTCACCGGCCTGATCGTCGGCTTGATTTCAGGCTTTGTCCGCGCCGCCGATAGCATCATCATGCGCTTTATGGACGGTTTGATGTCGATCCCACCGATCCTCCTCGCCGTCGCTTTGATGGCACTGACGCGGGGCAGTGTGGGCAACGTCATCATGGCCATTTCGATCGCCGAGTTTCCGCGCGTTGTGCGTCTCGTGCGCAGCGTCGTGCTTTCGGTGCGCGAGCAACCCTATGTCGATGGCGCGGTCGCCTCGGGGACCACAGCGCCGATGATCATCTGGCGCCATATTCTGCCGAATACCTTGGCGCCGCTGATCGTACAGGCGACCTACATCTGCGCTTCGGCAATGATTACCGAGGCCATCTTATCGTTCATCGGCGCCGGCACCCCACCGATTATCCCATCCTGGGGTAACATCATGGCCGACGGCCGCGCGCTGTGGCAGGTGAAACCGTTCGTGGTGTTTTTTCCAGCCATCTTCCTTTCGATCACGGTGCTGGCCGTCAACTTGCTCGGCGACGGTCTGCGCGATGCGCTCGATCCGCGCGCGGCCAAGCGGCTCTGATCGCCCCTTCCCCCGGGCTCGGCCTCGCGCTAACACACGGGCGAATTCATTCACCTCACCTGGCGACGGACCGCACTCATGACCACGCAATCCCTTCTGCTTCTGCCCGGCGACGGTATCGGCCCCGAAGTCATGGCCGAGGTCAGCCGCGTCATCGGTGTGCTCAACAAGAAGGGTCGCGTTCAATTCAAGACCGAGACAGCGCTGGTCGGTGGCGCTGCATTGGATGCGCACGGCATTCCGGTGACCGACGAAACCGTTGCCAAGGCGCACAAGGCGGATGCCATCATCTTCGGTGCCGTGGGTGGGCCGAAGTGGGATAAAATGTCGTTCGACAAGCGCCCCGAAGGCGGCCTGCTGAGGCTGCGCAAGGATCTCGATCTGTTCGCCAATTTGCGTCCTGCCATCTGCTTCCCAGCCCTCGCCGAAGCCTCGTCGTTGAAGCGCGAACTGGTCGAAGGCCTCGACATCCTGATTTTGCGCGAGTTGACCGGCGGCACCTACTTCGGCGAGCCCAAGGAAATCGTGACGTTGGAGAACGGCCAGAAACGTGCCGTCGACACCACCGTCTACACCACCTTTGAAATTGAGCGTATTGCGCGCGTGGCTTTCGATCTCGCCCGTAAGCGCGGCAACAAGGTTCACTCGGCTGAAAAACGCAATGTCATGCAGACCGGCGTCTTGTGGAATCAGGTCGTTAGCGCAGTGCACGCCCGGGAATTCAAGGATGTCCATCTGGAGCATATCCTCGCCGACGCCTGCGCCATGCAATTGGTGCGCAACCCGAAACAGTTCGACGTCATCGTCTGCGATAATCTGTTTGGCGACATGCTGTCCGATGAAGCGGCTATGTTGACCGGCTCGATCGGGATGCTGCCATCGGCGTCACTGGGCGCGCCGGACCCAAAGACTGGTAAGCGCAAGGCGCTGTATGAGCCGGTGCACGGCTCGGCGCCCGACATTGCGGGCAAGGGCTTGGCCAACCCGATCGCGGCCATCGCCAGCTATGGGATGGCGCTCCGTTACTCGTGCGATATGCCCAAGGAAGCCGACATCATCGACAACGCCGTCGCTGGCGTACTCGCACAGGGCTTCCGCACCGGCGACATCATGCAGCCGAACATGCGCCAAGTCGGCACCGCCGAAATGGGCGCCGCCATCGAAAAGGAAGTCGAACGGTTGATGGCCGCTCGAGCTTAGTGGCCTATCGGCTCCGAAACGAGCCGTCCTTGGCTCGGCTCAGATATCGCTGCGTCGAGTATCACTTTTGCGCCGGTGCCAAGCGGGGTGGCGTCAACAGTTCGATGAGCCTGCGTGTGGTCTGTTGCAACCGCTGATCATCCTCGGTTGCAGTGGGCAGCGCGACCACTGATTTGTAGTCAGCGAGTGCACGTTCCGGTTCACTTTTAGCTGTGTAACTCATCGCGCGGCCGACGTAGGAATTACGGTCCGTCGGATTGCGTACGATGGCGTGTGTGAAGTCTGCAATGGCCCGGTCATGATCTGATTTTTTGGCATACATGGCCGCACGCTGCGCGTAGAAGTGAGCCGGTTTAGGATTGATCTCGATGGCTTTGGTGATGTCTGCAATGGCCCGATCGGTGTCATTCTTCGCGTAAAAATTTCTAGCCCGGTTGGAGTATGCGTAAGAGTCTTTCGGTTCAAGCTCGATGGCCTTGGTGAAATCTGCAATGGCACGGTCATAGTCGGGCTTTTTGGCGAAAGCCGATCCGCGGTCGTAATACGCGATGGCGCGTTTCGGATCGAGTTCGATCGCTTTTGTGAAATCAGCGATGGCGCTGTCGCCGTGTGTTCGCGCCAGCTGAGCTTTGCCGCGGAGATGGTAAGCACCCGCGTCCTTCGGCTCAGCCTCAATGATGCTGGTGTAATCGGCAACGGCCCGGACATGATCGCCTTTGGTCATGAAACTGGCAGCGCGGTGTCGATAGGCAGCTGTATTTCTGGGATCAGCCTCAAGCGCTTTAGACAGGCTGAAGATGGCCTTGTCTGTCTCGCCGTTTTCAGCGTAGCGCAGACCCTGGTTCAGATTGGAAAACTCTTGGCTGATGCCGACAACGCCGGTGGCCGCCAAGAGTACGGCCAGTGTCAGTGCAGAGGCCATCAAGCGCGCACGCAGATTTGGCTTTGGCAACGCCTGTAGGCCTGGCTGCGGCGCGGCCGTCGTTTCAATTTTTGTCCAAACGTTGCGGATGTTGGTCGCCGACATGACGCCGAATATGATCACAGAAACCAAAAACTGGATGGCCAATGGGTCAGTGTAAATCGGCAGTTTGTGATTTCGGAACAGCACCAGGGCAACGGCGAAACCAAGGCACATCATGCCGGACAATCCAGCAGCAAGCGCGGCCTGCTTGAACGATTGAGCTTTGTTAATGCCGGCGCGGATGTCGGCAAGTGTGATCTGCTGATCGGTGCGCGACGCTGTAGCCAGGATCGCTTGCAAGGCTTTCAATTGCCGGTTTGCGTACCAGTATAAAGCGTATGCGGGCGGGAGCACAACACTTGCGATCATGACACCAGTCAAAATCACCAAGCCAGCTATGCCTGTGTCGACGTCGGTGGCAAAATTGATGAAGACTATCAGGCCAAGCAGCAACGCGATGAACCATGTTGTTAATACGAGATATGGCCGACGCAGCGTAAGACCACCCATGACCGTGCTGATTTCGGCTTTTTGGCTCTCACTAACCAGGTAATGGTTGGCGCGGCCGAACACTCGCGGATTTGGGGCTCGAAAGACATAACCTTCGGCGAACGGCTTAAACAAAAATGAGCTGTTTTCGATGTCTGAGCGGAAGAATTGGGACATGGCTGCCTCCTGCGCGGGTTGAGGCTGATAACAACACGCCGAGCCGTGGCGGGCTGTTTCAATGGGAACAGGCAAGAAATTGAAAGGCAATAGACCGGAACTAGAGCACGGAGAGCTGATCTGATAAAGCATTGAGTATGACATCTTCTTCGACACATCCAGTTCACATCGTCGGCGGCGGGCTTGCGGGCTCGGAGGCTGCCTGGCAAATTGCGGAACGTGGCGTGCCGGTTGTGCTGCATGAAATGCGGCCGGTGCGTAAAACCGATGCGCACAAGACGGACGGCCTAGCTGAGCTGGTGTGCTCCAATTCCTTCCGCTCCGACGACGTTGAGACCAATGCCGTTGGTCTGTTGCACGAGGAAATGCGGCGTTCGGGCTCATTGATCATGCGCTGCGCAGATCAGCACAAATTGCCCGCCGGTGGTGCTCTGGCGGTGGACCGCGACGGCTTCTCGGCGGCTGTCACGGCGGCACTGACGGCCCATCCGTTGATCCGGATTGCCCGGGAAGAGGTGGCTGGACTGCCACCCGCCGATTGGGACAGTGTCATCATCGCGACGGGGCCGCTGACGTCGCCGGATCTGGGAGCTGCCATTCAGTCGGTGACCGGCGAAGATGAGCTGGCATTCTTCGATGCCATTGCACCCGTGATCCACCATCACTCGATTGATGAGACGATCGCGTGGCGGCAGTCGCGCTACGACAAAGTTGGTCCAAGCGGGACGGGGGCCGATTACATCAACTGCCCGATGGATGAAGCCGAATACAATGCTTTCCTCGATGCGATCCTCGCCGGCGACAAGACCGATTTCAAGGAGTGGGAGGCCAACACGCCCTATTTCGACGGCTGCCTGCCGGTTGAAGTCATGGCGGCACGCGGACGCGAGACGCTGCGGTTTGGGCCGATGAAACCGGTAGGCCTGGCCGATCCACGCACCGGACGGCGGCCTTATGCGGTCGTGCAATTACGCCAGGACAACGCGCTCGGCACGCTCTGGAACATGGTCGGTTTCCAGACAAAATTGAAATACGGGGCACAGGCCGATGTGCTGCGCATGATCCCCGGCTTGCAGAATGCCGAGTTCGCGCGACTCGGTGGCCTGCATCGCAATACGTTTTTGAATTCACCAAAACTGCTCGATGCGACCTTGCGCTTGAAGGCGATGCCGCGGCTGCGGTTTGCCGGGCAGATCACCGGCTGTGAAGGTTACATCGAGAGTGCAGCCATTGGTTTGCTGACGGGGCTGTTTGCGGCGGGTGAGCGGCATGGCCGGCCGGTTGCACCGCCACCACCAACGACGGCCTATGGGGCTTTGCTGGGGCATATCACTGGTGGCCATCTGGTCGATGAGACCGCGAGCAAGAGTGCGCGGTCGTTCCAACCAATGAACGTCAACTTCGGCTTGTTCCCGCCGATGGACCCGCCGACACATGATGACGCCGGCGTCAAAATCAAAGGTAAGGACAAGACCTTCTGGCGCAAACGCATGATGTCGCGGCGCGCCCTGCAGGATCTCGGTGGTTGGCTTGCTGCGCAGTCGGCTGAACCGGCGGTCCGAGCGGCTGAGTAGAAAAACGCGAGCGACGCATTCGGTCACGGCCGCTGTGTCGTCATCCGAACGAGAGCATCAGCCAGATGCGGGTCTGAGATGTTCAGATCACCTGCTGCCACACGAAGCTTGTGAGCCTCGCGCAGAACGTCAGCATGCGTGTGCCCCACTGGCGGGTCCATCTCAGTAGGTCTCCACATGATAGCGGCCATCGGCGCGCAGGATCGGCTTCAAGGCCTTCCAATCCATGCCATTGGAGCGGCAAATGTCAGCCAGTGCTTCTTCGACACCGCTTTCCATGCCCTTCAATCCGCAAATGAAGATGTGTGTGGCATCCGATTTCAACAAGGGTGCAATGCTATCCCCAACCTTGCGCATGCGATCCTGCACGTACTCCTTGGGTTGCGATGCGACGCGCGAAAACACCAAATGCTTTTCGAGCATATGCGCGGGCACTTTCTGGAGGGGGCCGAAGTATGGCAACTCCTCCGGCGTGCGCGCGCCGAAAAACATGACATGGCGTCCGTTGGCATGGGTGAGCGCGCGGCGGCGGCGCTCGGTGAACGCACGAAAAGGTGCTGAACCGGTGCCGGTGCAAATCATGATGCAATGGGCGTCTGAATCGTTTGGCAACAGGAAGGTGGCACCGAACGGGCCGGTGACCTGGACTTTGTCGCCCACTTTCAGGTCGCACATAAAGTTGGAGGCGATGCCGCCGGTCGAACGTTTGATGGTCAGCGCAATGTTGTTGGCATTGCGTTTTTCGCCGTCGCGCGACGACGCGATCGAATACAGGCGGATATCGTGCGGGCGGCCATCGGCACGGGAGCCGGGCGGAATAATGCCGACGGATTGGCCTTCCAGAACCGGGAATACGGTCTCACCGAATGAGAGCACGATATGGCGCACGTCACTGTCGGTGTTCGCAGCGGTGATGCGGAAATTGCCTTGTACGGTGGCCAGCGCTGGTTTTGCCCGGGAGTAGAGATTGACCACGGGTTTGGCCGCACTCTTGGGCGCGATAACCTTGCCGCCGACGCCTTTGTGCGCTTCGGCCAAGAGCTTGCCGACGTCGTCTTCGAGAGCTTCGACTTCGGCCGGTTGAGCGGTGCCGAAATCCTGCGGTTTCGGCAACTCAGTCCAAGTCAGCTGCTCCGTCACCGAGTAGAGCGCATCTGGTTTGACCACGCGCCAGTGATCAATCGATCCCGTCGGGCAGGGCGCAATGCAGTCCATGCAACCGTTGCATTTGGCGGCGTCAACGACGTAGTTCAGGTCATCGTGTGATACCGCACCAACGGGGCAAACAGACTCACAGGTGCCGCAGCGGATGCAGACTTCGGGGTCGATGAGATGTTGGCGGTGAAAGCCACCCGGCAATGCCAAGGTTTCCGGCAATCCAGTCATAGCTCTGCTCGCATCACGGCTTTGCTCATCTCAAGACCATCATATGCATTATAGTGCATATATTCGATGCGGTCGGCGTTGGCAATGGGGTGGTCCAGGGGGTGGTCCAGGGAGACCGGCGGCCAAGGTCAGCGCTTTTTCATGATTGACCCGGCGGCTCCAAAGACCAACACGGTGCCTAAGCTTTCCTGCACGTCCTGCAACGGTCTTCCGATTTCAGCTTCCAGCTCAGCCGGGCAGACCTGCCCATTCACCCGGGATTCGAAAGTGCGTTTCATCTTGAATGTGCGACCGTCCAGCCCGTAGGTCGCGGAATACCTGAATGCGTTGGTCTCGATGGTTCTTGCCAGCGGCACCCTCGGCAACGTCAAGCCATCGGCAAACGTCAATTCCAACTCTTCCATCTGCGTGCCACCAAGACAGACGAATGCGTGCTTGCGATCGGGGCTTCGGGTGCCAAATAGAAAAGTACCCGGACGGGCATGGACCGGCAGGCCAACAGGCATTCGCCGATTGCCGCTCAGCGGCAGCGCCATCTTGGCATTGTACTTGAAGGTCGCTTTGACCACATAGGGCTCGCGCAATTCAGACGGGCTTGTCGCCTCAAAAGTACCGCTGCCCGCAGTCCCAATAGCTTGCAATTGGCCTTCGGCTGCACGTTGAAAACCTTGGCCTTGAAAGCGCAAATAAGCCGCGCGTGCCGAACTTGCAAAGATGCCGGTCGCGGTCTGCGTGGTCACGCCATTCACGCCACCATCGGTATCCACGAAAGCGACCGTTTTCGCCCCCGTCACATGTTCTGCCGCGACCATTGCTGGCGTTCGTGCAAGGCGCGCGCCCGCATCGGACACATGCACTGCAGGTTTGTCATACGTCTGGCCTGACAGCATGCCGACGGTTGAGAGCGTTGCCGTCGGATCCAGATAAAGCCCCGCGTCCGGGACATAAACAATGACATGATTGAGCGGCCCGGATGGCAACTCCGGCAGGGTGTAGGCCGTGCCCAGGTTGATCAACACGTGTTCGCTGGTGACACCCGCGGCTTGCAACAGGGCTGTCATCAGCACTGCCATATCCTTGCAATCGCCGTAGCGATTGACCAGCACCACGGATGCCGGATGTGGAATCCAGCGTTCGCGCCCCAGATAGACCGCGACGTAGCGCACATTGCGTTTGAGCCAGCGGTCAATGGCGTCAACTTTGCCCCGAAGTTGGCTCTGACCGCGGGTGATCTCGGCGGCCAGCGCTTGAATTTCGGCAGTCACAGCAGCTTTCGGGGCAGCGTCCCGCCAATAGATGTCGGCCAACGCCTTGAAGTCGGGCAACGTCGTCAGCGTAAAACCGGGCTCGCGATCACTGACGGACACGGCACCCGCTTCCTCACGCATCGAGTCGGCCTGCGGCTTAAATGAAATGACGTGCCGCGTGGTGTCCCCGGTGACCTCACGGACGTGCGTCAGCCCATTGTGTGGGTCTGCGCCGCGCAAGGCGATGTTCAACGTCATACTGGCCGGCAATTCGATGGTGTGCATTGCTCCGGTCCAGGGCTGGGCCCGGTTGAACACCCAACCGTAATTGAATTGGCCTTCAAATGATGCCTGCGTGACATCCTTGATGCTGGTGTAGACGAGCGTGTCGGCGACTTCGACCTGGGGAAAAATCAACGTCTTCGTCTTGGCGTCTCGAAGGTAAACCGCGCCGAGACCGCTTGCCGCGTCGCGGGTAAGGATGGTTGCTGGATCAAGCGGAATCCTACGGCCATCCGGCTTGAGCGTATAGGCCTCGGTGACCGTCAACGTTTCCATGCCTTCGGTATAGTTGAGTGTGACCTGACCGGCAGTCGCGATGGCTGATTCCTGATTGATGCGGAGGCGGACGGTATGGGTGTTCTGGTGAGTCCGGTCAGGGCGTACGATGACATGCGAGACCGTCTCAAAATTAATCGCTCTGGCGTCGGTTGCCGGTTTGTTGTCCTGCGCCCAAACGACCGCAGACGATGTCAAGCAAGCGACGGCCCAGATGCATCGCGACAGACCTTCGATCCCCGCCGACATGCGTCCTCTCTCCCGCCATTCCCCTGGGGCAAATCCGTCGCACGCCTGCGAGCGGCAGACAACGGATAAACCACGGGGTCCGACAGCGTCATAAACTCAATGGACGAGATGGATCAGATCGGGCTTGAAGAGCCCCGCAAATGAGAGTGCAAAGGCGATGCCGCACAAGCCAAAGGAGGCCCAGAGGAGTAAGGCTGCCTCGGTCAACAGGTAGACTGAAGTGAGGACCAACGCGATCTGAAAGATCGCCGAGGCAATCTCGAACAAATGATATTTGTCGGCTGCAACATCGCGCTCTTTTTCAGCGGCAATAGCCCGGAGCTGCAGCTCCTTGCGACCCTCCCCCAAATTCTCGCCTTTTTTGCCAAGTTTGGGTTCGGACTGGTAGCGTTCAACATCCGACTTCCACGCCGTCACGCGGGCCTGCAAACGCTCCTTGACGGCGGGATCACGGGCCAGCGCCACGTCGATCTCCATCTGTTCAGCCGCGGTCTTGATGCTCGTCTGGCGGATGGTTTTAGCCTGATAGAACGACCACAAGTTCGAGGCCTCGACGTTCTTGCTGATCTGCTCGGTTTGCGCACCCTTAGCCATCGTTTCGGCAACCGCCAACAGCAACGCAATCAGCGAAATAAAAATCGCGATTTTCTTGTTGCCACCCTCAGCGTGCCCACCACCGTGTGCGTGTGACATATTCTTCCCCAATGATGTTTTGATCTGCGCCTGCAGGCGCTAGTCTGCTGTCCCGGCCACGGTGTCCGACATAAGCCACTTCCAGCGCAAGAGCTATCGTCGCCGCAAGCGCGGTTAACGCCGTCACAGGCAGTGGCTGCCGCAGTTGCATTTCTGCCGGTCAAGCGTATGCCTGGGGCTGCAACATCACCAACCCATGACTTCGAGCACGCTCATGTCCCTGACCGGCAATTGGAATTATCCGACGACCATCAAATTCGGCAACGGCCGGATCAGAGAACTGGCGGCTCACGTCAAAGCCGCCGGCATGAAAGCCCCGCTGTTGGTCACCGACCCGACGGTCGCCAAGATGCCGATGACCAAGGCCGTCATGGACCTGCTCGCGGCGGGCGGCTGCAAAGCGACACTATTCTCCGGCATCAAGCCGAATCCGATCGCGGCCAATGTGGCCGACGGTATCCAGGTGCTGCGAGAAGGCGGCCAAGACGGCGTTATCGCGTTTGGTGGCGGATCGGCCTTGGATGCAGGCAAAGTCATCGCTTTCATGGCTGGCCAGACGCGCCCGATGTGGGACTTTGAGGACGTCGGCGACTGGTGGACCCGCGCCGACCCCAAGGGCATTCTACCGATCATCGCGGTTCCGACGACGGCGGGTACGGGCAGTGAAGTGGGTCGGGCGGGCGTGATCACTGACGAGACGACCCACACCAAGAAGGTGATCTTCCATCCCCTGATGATGCCGAAGGTGACGATCTGCGATCCGGAATTGACCGCGGGCATGCCACCGGTCATTACCGCCGGCACGGGCATGGACGCGTTGGCGCATTGCCTGGAGGCCTATTGCGGTCCGTTTTATCACCCGCTCGCGGATGGCATCGCGGTCGAAGGTATGCGTCTGGTGAAGGACAATCTGCTCAAAGCCTATACCGATGGCACTGATCTGGAGGCGCGCGGGCAGATGATGTCGGCGGCAGCCATGGGGGCGACCGCATTTCAAAAGGCGCTCGGCGCGATCCACGCGTTGTCGCATCCCGTCAGCTCGCATTATGATACGCACCACGGCATGACCTGCGCTGTGTTCATGCCCTATGTTCTGCATTTCAACCGTAAACCTATCGAGCCGAAAATCGAACGGCTGGCGGCCTACATGGGACTGAAACCGACGTTCACGGCGTTCCTGGATTACGTGCTGCAGCTGCGCAACGATCTTGGGGTGCCGCACACGCTTGCGGGGCTCAAAGTCGACGACAAGAAGTTCGAGCTGATGAGCGAGATGTCGCCGAAAGATCCGACCGCAGGTGGCAATCCGGTGCCGCTCGACAAGGCTGCGAGCCTGAAGCTGTTCAAGGCCGCGCTGAAAGGCAAAATCGGAGGCTGAGAACAGATGGCTGAAGTCCGCTACAGCGTCCGGGACGTTGATACCGGCGTTGCATTTCAGACGACGCATCTGGGTTTTGTGCTGTGTCCCTGATGCCTATTCCACTTGGCGTTTCAGTTGGGTTTGGAAGCGCTGCCAGTTCATGACGTAATGGGCGGCGCCACGACGCATGCGCTCTGTATGCTCGGACGTGAGGTCGCGGACCACCTTGGCTGGCGAGCCGACTGCTAGGCTGTTCGGTGGAATTTCTTTGCCTTCACCGACCAACGCACCCGCACCGACCAATGCGCCGGCGCCGATCTTAGCGCCATTCAAAATGATGGCGCCAATGCCGATCAGTGCGCCTGGCCCGATGGTACAGCCGTGCAACATGACCATATGGCCGATGGTGCAATCCGCGCCGATGGTGATGGGAAAGCCAGGGTCGGTGTGGAGCACGCAGCCATCCTGCACATTGCTGCGCGCGCCGATGCGAATGGCTTCATTGTCGCCCCGCACCGTGCAGCCGAACCAGATGCTGGCATCCTCTTCCAAGGTGACATTACCGAGGACGATGGCATTGTCGGCCACCCAGTATCTGCCCGCACCTGGGGTCGTCACGCGTTTGCCTTCGAACTCATACAGTGCCATCGCGCGCCTCTGCCTGATGCCAGCCCAGTGGTTCATCACCGATCCACCCATAACCGATCGGGGGTCGAGCGCAATCCGGGTGCCAAGACAAAAAATCCTGCCGCGCCGACAGAACGCCAGCGCGGCAGGAGCATTGCTCAATACTCAAATCCGAGGCCGAACTCCGATCACTCGCTTTCGCTGGCCATGATTTTGCCAAACATCTCGAAGCCGTTACTCTTGACGCGGGCCAGTTGGACCGACTGAATCGGATAGAAATCGGTGGGGCTGGTATTGATCTTGATGCCAGGCAGCAGGAGTGGAGCTTCAAAACCCTTCAGGCTGGCCGCCTGCTTCATGACGTTTTCGCGGGTGAGGTTGTCACCGGCCTTCCTCAGCGTCTCGATCATGGTGTGGGCGACCGAGTAGCCGTAGTTGTGGGTGTCGTCCTTGATATCGGCTGACGGCATATACTTGGTCATGAACGCCTTGAAGGCTTTGACGTCGGCGGCGTCCGCGAACTGTGCGTCGTTCACGTCCTTGCGGTAGAGTGCGAGAATGATGCCTTGCGAAGCTTCGACGCCCGCTGGGATGAACACCGAGCCGAACGACGAGGACACGTTATTCAGATAGTGGGCTGGTTTCCAGCCAATTTCACCGGCCTTCTTGATGGCCTGGGCCGCGAACTTCGGCGTGGTGATGTTGAAGAACACGTTGGCGCCTGAGTTCTTCAGCTGGATCATCTGGCTGTCGACTGTCGGGTCGGTGACCTCATAGGTCGAAAGCTGGACGATCTTGCCTTCGTTGGCCTTGCCGAGACCGGCCTTGAAGCCGTTAAAGTAATCCTTGCCGTAGTCGTCGTTCTGCATCAGCACGCCGATCTTGGCATCCGGCACCGTCTCGAGGATGTGCTTGGCATAGATGGCGCCTTCGGTCTGGTAGTCAGGCTGCCAACCCATGGTCCACGGCATCTCCTTCGGCTGACCCCACTTAGACGCGCCGGTGGCCACAAACATGTGCGGCACTTTCTTGGCGTTCATGTACTTGTGAATGGCTGTGTTGCCCGGCGTGCCGAGCGTGTTGAACAGCACCAGCACTTTGTCCTCTTCGACCAGCTTGCGCACCATTTCAACGGTCTTTGGCGGGGCATAGCCGTCGTCGTAGGTGATGAAGTTGATCTTGCGGCCGTTGATGCCGCCGCTATCGTTGACCATCTTAAATGTGGCCTCGATGGTGCGGCCGATATTGCCGTACGCCGAAGCGTTGCCCGAGTAGGGCATGGTATTGCCGATCTTGATTTCAGTGTCTGTCGCGCCCTCGTCGTATTTCTTCTGGGCGGACGCAGGCGAGAGCCCGAGGCTGAGCGACAGTGCGAGAACACTGGCGCCGAGTAGGATGCGGCGATCAACGGTCATGGATAGTTTCCTCCTGAGGGATTGCAACTCGAATAGTGAGCCGTTTGATGCGGCCTTCTTGCATAAGGCTAACGTCTTGCGGTGACTTTACGCCAGAGTGATGACAGACCGCCAGCAATTCCGTTGGGCATCAGATACATCAGGGCGATCAAAACGATGCCATAGATGGTCCAGGGCTCCAATTCGATCGGCAGATGCACAGCAGCCGATAGTTTTTTGGTCAGCGCGTCGGCATACTTCTCGATCACCTGAACGAAAACCCCACCAATGAGCGCGCCTGGCAACGAGGCGATGCCACCGACCACCGCGCCGACCAGAATAGCGATGGAGAGTTCGAAGCGAAAGCTATCCGGTGAGACGAACTCAAAAATCATGGCGTGCAAGGCGCCGGCGATGCCGACATACAGCGCACTGATGCCGAAGGTAATGGCTTTGGCATTTGACCGGTCGATGCCCATCGTATCGGCCGCCAGCGGTTGATCACGGATGGCGCGGATGGCACGGCCCATGCGGCTGTCAAGTAGATTGCGGGCGAGCCAGAACATCACGATCGCGACAGCCAGCACAACCAGATACATCCACTGATCGCCACTCAGCGGTAAGCCGAAGGGGGCGTCAGGCTTGGTCAGGTTAATGCCTTGGACGCCGTTGGTCAGCGGCTCCAGATGCTTGTATTTCAGGATCTGCGGGGTGGCGACGGCCAGTGCGAACGTGGCCAGTGCCAAGTAGTGGCCTTCGAGGCGTAACGCAGGTTTGCCGAACAGGTATCCGAGCACAAAGCAGAAGGCGCCGGCGACCGGCAGGACGAACAGATAGTGCCAATTCTGCTGGTCGATCAAGATCGCTGCAACGTAAGCGCCGGCTGCAAAGAATGCGCCGTGACCGAGGGAGATCTGGCCGTTGAAACCGGTCAGTAGAATGAGGCCCAAAACCGCGATGGAGTAGACGATTGCCAGCGAGATCTGCAGAAATTGAAAGTTGGTGATCATCCCGCCTTTGCCGCTGAGCAGGGGCAACAGGGCTGCAACAATCAGGATCGGATAGACCCACAGCGGCGTGCGCTTCTGCATGAAAGGCAACGGCGGTGCCACCGTCGTGGGCGTCGGCGCTGCAGGGGGAGGAGCTGTGGCTGAAGTGGTCATTGTGGTGGTCATGGCGTCAGACCCTCTTCACGGTGACGCGGCCGAACAGGCCACTCGGTTTCAGCGTCAGGATGGTGATGACGATGATCAAAGCGACCGTCAGTTTTTCGCCATTGCCGATCAAATAGAAGCCGGTGCTTTTCTCCAGCATATTCCCAAAGAAGCCAACCAGATTTTCAAGGACCCCGACCAAGAAGCCACCGAACACCGCACCGGCCGGATTGGAGATGCCACCGACAAGGGCGCCTGCGAACCCATACAATAAAATCGACGCCATCATGTTCGGCTCCAGATAGACCATGGGAGCGACAAGCCCCCCGGCCACCGCCCCAACGGCTGCCGCCATGCCCCAGCCGAGCGCCAGCATCCATCCAACGTTGACGCCTGCCAGACGCGCAGACACTGGATTTTGAGCGGCCGCGCGCATCGCCAGACCCAAGGGCGTGAAGCGGAAGAACGCGCCGAGCGCCAGCAGCATGATGACGGTCACGATGATCATGCCGATCTGGTGTGAGCCGATATAGGCGGCGCCGGCGAAATCGACCTTTGGGAACGGTGACGGAAAAGCCTTGATCGTGTGGCTCCAGATCGCACCGGCCATGGAGTGAAAGATCGCGAGCAGCCCGATGAACACAACCACCGACGAGAGCACGGGCTGATTGTGCAGGGGCCTGAGGATCGTGCGTTCGATAACGACGCCCACGGCAAATGAAATAGCCATCACGATGGGTAGCGCGAGCCAGAATGAAAAGCCCCACTGCATCATCTGCCAAGTGAGATAGGTCGAGAACATCGCCATCTCGCCCTGAGCAAAGTTCAGGTGGTCGGTTGAGACGAAGATCATCACCAGCGCGAGCGCGACACACGCATAGATCGCCCCGTTGGCAAGGCCAGATGCAAACTGTTGGATAAACTGTTCCATGTGTCCTCAGTTTTTCCTTAGCCCAAGCGAGGCGATGAAGCGGTCGACGTGGGACGTCCAGTTCGATGGTTGATCGATCAGGCGATGGCCGTCCTCGCCGACCGGTGGCAGCATGACGAATTCTGCCTTGGCGCCCGCTTCCGTGTAGGCCTTGTGCCAGTCACGCGGAATTTGCGGTCCCCAGTAATTGTCATTCTCAGCGTAAATCCAAAGCATCGGCGCTGTTGCCGACTTGCCGGCCGCGCGATACACGTGCGTCAGCCGATCTGGACCGCAGGGATTGCCGGGACGCTCCTTCGGGTTACCGCCGCTGCCACCGGCGACGTTGATCGCGGCCACAACACCTGGAATGCCTTTGCCGTTTGCAACCGTTGTCGCGAGACCGCCAACGGATTGTCCCATGAGGACGATGCGCTGCTTGTCGACTGCAGGCAGACCAACTCCGAACGCAACCGCCGTGCGAATCTGGTGCGCCGACGCTTCGGACATCGGACCGAAATTGCGATTGTCACACCGCCCCGAAGCTTCCGTATCCGGCGCGACCCCGGTCGCGCCGTAGCCAAGTCGCGTCGGCACCAGGACCGCGAAGCCGCGTGAGACCCAAAAGCGGGCGGCGCCCATGAACCGTTGCCGCTCAGGTTTCGCCCGGCCAGCCGCATCGCCGGCTCGACCGTGGCTCATGACAACCAGCGGAAACGGTCCAGGACCTGCTGGCCGAAAATGCGTCACGATCATTTTGCCGGAGCGATTGCCGCCGTTGTGCAGCGGGACGGTAACGGGTACCTGCGCCACCGTCTCGAACAAGTCAGCCGCGAGCTTCGTCGGTTCAGTGCCCGGGGCTAGCTGCGCCGCTGCTGGCAAAGTAACAGCCATCAAAAGCGCAATCGCAGGAAATGTCGGTGATTGGATCAAACGTGCGCTCTCAATACCCGAGATACGATTTGCGGATGCGTTCGTCGGATTTGATGTCTTTCGCCGGGCCCGACATGACCACCGAACCCGTTTCCAGAACGTAGGCTTCGCTCGCCAAATCGAGTGCCAGGGCCGCGTTCTGTTCAACCAGCAGCATCGAGACCTTCGACTGAGCATTAATCACGCGCATGATGCGGAAGATCTCCTGGACGATCAACGGGGCCAGTCCGAATGAGGGCTCGTCCAGAAGCATGAGACGCGGGCGCAGCATCAGGGCCCGGCCAATTGCAAGCATCTGCTGCTCACCACCAGAGAGTGTGCCAGCCTGTTGCGACATGCGCTCTTTCAGCCGGGGAAAATAGCTGAAGACCTTCTCGAGATCCTCAGCAATCGCCGCTTTGTCCTTGCGGGTGTAAGACGCGATCTTCAGGTTTTCCTCGACGGACAATGCCGTGAATGTCCCGCGGCCCTCGGGCACATGGGCGACCCCAAGGCGGACGATGGCCTCAGTCGCATGGGTATCGATGGGCTTGCCGTCAAACAGGATCGTGCCGGTGCGCTGGACCATGCCACACAAGGCCCGCAGCGTCGTCGTCTTGCCCGCGCCGTTGGCACCCAACAGGGCCGTGATGCCGCCATGTGGCAAGGAAAAGCTGATTTTTTTCAGGGCTTGCGTTGGCCCGTAGAACGCATCGAGGTCGCGGACCTCAAGCATCATGCTCATCGGTCAAGCCCCTGTTCCGAGATAGGCCCGGATGACGTCCGGGTTCTTTTGCACTTGCGATGGCGTGCCGTCGGCGATCTTTTTGCCGAAGTCGATCGCAATCACCTGATCCGAAACCGACATGACCAGACTCATATGATGTTCCACCAGCAGCACAGTCACATGCTGCAAATCGCGCACCCGGCGGATCTGCGTTTTCAAGGTATCGATTTCTTCGTGATTGAGGCCGGCTGCGGGTTCGTCAAGCAACAGGAGTTTGGGTTTGGCCGCCAATGCGCGGGCGAGCTCAACGCGCTTGCGGATCGGGAATGGCAGTGGTCCAGCGGGCAGGTAAGTGAACGGCGTCAAATCCATGAAAGCGATGTAACTATGGGCTTTTTCGGTGATCTCGCGTTCTTCGGCTGCGGTGCCGTAACGCGTGGCTGATCGGATGAATCCGAACGTACTCTGGCTGTGGCAACCGACTTTGACGTTGTCGAGTACGGTCATGTTGTCGAACAATGCGACGTTTTGAAAGGTCCGACCCATGCCGATGGTGGCGATGGCGTACCGCTCACTCTTCATGATCGACTTGCCCTCGAACAGAATATCGCCGCTGTTTGGGATGTAGAGCCGTGAGAGGCAGTTAAACAGGGTGGTTTTGCCAGCGCCATTCGGGCCGATGAGGCCGGCAATCTGACCGGGGGACACGTCAAAGCTGATGCCATCCAAGGCAACGATACCCCCGAAACGGACGGTGATATCGCGCACGCTCAACAAAGCGGCGCCAGCTGCAGCCGGTTGTGGCGCAGATGCATTCTCAGCAGCAAATGCTGCGGCTCCTGTCATGACAGGCCGTCCTCCCCAGTCGCGCGTCCACCCATGTCGTGTTTTGAGTGCGTGTGGCATTGTTTCGCGTGAGTGTGCTTGAACGTCGCGTCAGTTGCAAGGCGGGATTTTGGCGGACGTCAGGGCAAATTTTGGTGTTTTCAGTGGAAGGCGCCGACGACGCACAATGGTCGCCGTTTTTTCAGTTCCCAGAGGGTGTCTCATCACTTCGGCCGGACCACGGCGCTCGGCCGCATTGCTATTGCCACGCCGCCGTGGCCAAAGGACAGCCACCTCAACTTTTCATTGACTGGAGGATGCCCTGCCATGATCGGCCGCCTCAATCACGTTGCCATCGCGGTCCATTCACTGGAGGCCGGGATCGCCATCTATCGGGATGTGCTCGGTGCCAAGGTGTCAGCCCCGCAACCCGAACCCAACCACGGCGTCACGGTCGTGTTTGTCGAATTGCCCAATACCAAAATCGAACTGCTGGAACCGCTGGGTGCGAACTCACCGATCGCCAAATTCCTGGAGGGCAACCCTAGCGGCGGCATCCACCACGTCTGTTATGAGGTCGCCGATATCTTCGCCGCCCGTGACCAGATGACGGCCAAAGGCGCGCGCGTCCTGGGCGACGGCACACCCAAGATCGGGGCCCATGGAAAACCCGTTCTGTTCCTACATCCCAAGGACTTCTGCGGGACATTGGTTGAATTGGAGCAGGTGTGAGCGGATTATCGGCGGATTGGATTGCCAAACTTGGCGCGCCTTACCTGCCCGGGTCTGGTGTGGCGCCGCCACGTGAGGCTTTAGCTGAAGTACGGGCCGCTCTGCCCCGCCGGGTTGACGCCGAATGGCTGAATGTCGCGCCCAGTTTCCAACTGGCGCTTGAGCTCTTTGATGCTGGCTATTTCTGGGAAACGCACGAAGTCATCGAGCCGTTGTGGGATGCGACCTTGCCCAACAGCGCTGAGCGAAATCTACTTCAAGGCCTGATCCAGCTGGCCAATGCGTGTCTGAAGCTACGCATGCAACAGCCCAACGCTGCCGTTCGCTTGCTGGCTGAGACGGCTAAATTCTTGACGGCAGCACGTGGCTTAGAGGTTGGCATCAAGATTGATGATTTGCTGAGCCAGTGTGCGGCTTTCCGCGTTGCGTGCCAGACGCTGGATCCCCTCGCGGTCTTGGCCTCACGACCGGTCCTTGCATGAGCTTTGGGCACGGCGACGGTTACGCACAGCTTGCCGATCACGCAGCCTATTCCTGGCGCACGGACACGGCCGTCCCGCGGTTCGACGACACGCGACCACTGCTCGTGTTTGACGGCGTGTGTGGGTTCTGTTCCCGATCGATGCGTTTCATCGCAGCACATGATCGTGCGCAAAATCTGCAGTTCACAGCCGCCCAATCGGCGCTTGGGCAAGCCTTGTTCCAGCATTTTCGGTTGAGTGTGGCTGATTTTGAGACCGTGCTTGTCCTGGTTGATGGCAAAGCCCTCGGCAAGCGGAACGCGATCGCTGCCATAGCCCAGCGCCTGAACTGGCCCTGGCGCGTGGCGGCTGCGTATCGCACTCTGCCTGTGACCCTCGCCGACCCGCTCTATGATGCTTTGGCGCGTCGTCGTTATCACCTGTTTGGCCGCACTGAGGCATGTTTCACGCCGGACGCGACATGGCGCTCACGCGTCATCGAGTGATGCGCCGGTTGGTCCGACCTGCTTGGGTCGGAAATCGTCCGTTCCCCATTGGC
The DNA here is from genome assembly GCA_043719045.1 of Hyphomicrobiaceae bacterium. GTDB lineage: Bacteria > Pseudomonadota > Alphaproteobacteria > Rhizobiales > Hyphomicrobiaceae > JABFRJ01. The sequence goes on from JAYSUN010000001.1 coordinate 21,484, forward strand.
TGATCTTACCGCTCGGTCGCGCGCCGAATGTGATCATGCCATAGTGGCCGGCCAATTTATCGAGTGCCAAGCCCAAAATGATTTTAGCCGTCCGGTGTGGCCAACCGCGCTGATGTTCAACAGTCTCCAGCCCGGTTTCCAGACAGCAGACATCCAACAGCACGTCAGCAAACTCCGGGCCAGCCTCATCGAGCGCGCGCC
>JAYSUN010000002.1:0-6908 GCA_043719045.1 Hyphomicrobiaceae bacterium
CCTGAGCTTGTGCCATATCTTCGCGCATCCGCCACAGTTTGAGCGCTTGAGCGCTGGAGCCAGCAATAATCGCATCTCGAATGAGACCGGCTTCGACCGCTGCCTCCAACGCGGCCGTCAACGGATCTTTGAGGTTCCCAGGCGCACCTTGCCCGCTGACATCCAGCAACACGTACCAGGGGTGTGGTTCGCTCATTGGCTCGGTATGACCGGGGACACCGCTCAACAGCAGATCGACGATCTGCCGACAGATCAGCTCGAACGCTGACAAGCTGTCGCCCATATGCTGCTTCATTTGGCTGAGGAGTGCGACGGCTTTGGCGGGACTATCGACCGCGACCCAGGCGGTCTCGCTTGCGGTCGGTTTTGGATACAGCCGGAGTACCGCCTTGGTGACCATGCCAAGCGTGCCTTCCCCGGCGATGAAGAGCTGTTTCAGGTCATAGCCGGTGTTATCCTTGCGCAGCGCGCGCAGGCCGTTCCATAGCTGGCCATCGGGCAAGACAACTTCAAGGCCGAGCACCTGGGCCCGCGTATTGCCGTAGCGAAGAACTTGCACTCCGCCGGCATTGGTCGAGATATTGCCGCCAATTTGGCAGGAGCCTTCCGCGCCGAGGCTCAAGGGAAAGAACCGGTTGTTCCGATCCGCCGCATCCTGGATCTCCTTGAGGACAACGCCCGCCTCAACCGTAATGGTGTCGTTCTCCAAGTCGATATCGAGAATGCGCTTCATCCGTTCGGTCGAGATAATGACTTCGCTCATGTCGTCATGCGGCTGACTTGCGCCAGTCAGACCGGTACGCCCACCTTGGGGCACAAGTGGCACTTTGTTGGCAGCGCAGATCTTGACCAGCGCCGCCAGATCATCAGCTGTTGCGGGGCGCAGAACCAACGGCACCGAGCCCTTCCAATCATCGCGCCAAGACACACAGTAGGCAGCCGTATCTGCGCCTTTCAGTACGCCCGGTGGGCCGACGACAGCCTCCAGCTGTGCAAGGACGGCTGAGGCAATAGAACCTTTCATGTGCGCTGCATCTCCGCTATGGCACCCCAAACAAATCCCGATGTGAGGCCATACCAGACAGATGACCGCCGACACAAACCCTGCCTATCCTAAACCGCAGCTCCGCCAGCGCGATCCGACGGGTGTCAACAACCGATTCCGCGTCCTCCTGGGGTACACGACCAAGGCCTGGAGCGAAGGTTACGGCGAAGTCGAACTCGTCATCAGCGATCAACACATGAACAGCATGGGCATCGTCCACGGTGGCGTCTACATGTCGATGATGGACGGCGCCTTCGGCCATGCTGTCGCGTGGTGCTCCGTGCCCGGCAACGTGCGATCAGCGGTTACCGTATCGATGACTACCACATTCCTGACATCGGCCCGGTCTGGTCGGTTGATTGCGCGTGGCCGTATCGAAAGCCAGAACGGCCGCATGGTGGCGGTGACTGGCGACGTGATGGACGAAACCGGGACGCTGTGCGCCGTCGGGCAGGCCACATTCATGTATCTGCCAGGCAATGAGACGCGAAATGGTGTGGCGGGCAAGCCTGCGTGACATTGCAAATCCCCGGCTCAGCTGTCGCCCAGCTCGCCGGCCTTGGCGAGTTTGCGGAATTTGCGGATGACCATATCCCGACGCAACTTCGATAGGAAATCGATGATCAACTTGCCATCCAGGTGATCCACCTCGTGTTGAATGGCGGTCGCCAGAAGGCCACTGGCGGATAATTCCTGCCGGCTTCCGTTGCGGTCCAGAAACTCAACCACCAGCGAACCCGGTCGTTCGATCTCGATGCGTACTTCCGGCATCGACAGACAACCTTCTTCGTGGGTCCGCCGTTCCTCCCCAAGTGAAAGGATCTTTGGGTTGATCATTGCAATTGGATTCGACGTGCGTTCCGCGTCATTTTTTTCGCCGGGCTTTGGTACATCCAAGACAACCACGCGGCGCAGTGCTCCCACTTGGACACCCGCAAGGCCCAGCCCTTCATGACTTTCCATGGTCTCGAACATGTCGCAGATCAGCCGGCGCACGTCATCGTCCACCCGCTCAAAGGGTTTTGACACCTCTCGGAGCAGCGTGTCAGGCAGATAAATAAGCGGAAGCTTGGCCATGTCGGGTCAATTAATCGGACACGTCTCATGCGTCAATATCGCGAAGTTGCCATCCGGCGATTGCGCCGAATACTACGCTGCAACGCTGCCGGCACTCACCGCTTGGTAAACGGCCACGGCCTGCTTGGTTGCCGCGACATCGTGGACACGGATGATTTGGGCACCCTGGCCCACGGCTGCTAGTGCCGCGCCAACTGAGCCATGGACTCGATCGGCCGCTGTTGTCACGCCCGTGAGTGTCCCAATCATGGCCTTGCGCGATGCGCCCACCAGCAGCGGCACCCCGAGACCATGAAGCAGACCCAGCCCTGCCAACAGCGCTAGATTGTGCTCCAGGGTTTTGCCGAATCCGATGCCGGGATCGACAATCAGTTTGTCGCGCGCCAGGCCAGCCTCAACGCAGGCTTCAAGCCGTGCCTCCAGATAGTCGAACACATCAAGCAAGACGTTTTCGTAGGTCGGACTGTCCTGCATGGTTCGTGGGTCACCCTGTGCGTGCATCAACACGACGGGGAGTTCAAGTTCGGCAGCCGTCTCGAGTGCTGACTTGTCGTGCGTCAACGCCGACACGTCATTGAGCATGTCAGCGCCTGCAGATGCGGCTTTGCGCATGACTTTGGCGTTGCGCGTGTCGATCGACAGCAGGGCATCGACGGTGTCGCTCAAGCCCTCTAGCACCGGTATGACGCGGCGCAATTCTTCGTCAATGGAGACAGCTTCAGCACCGGGCCTGGTCGACTCGCCGCCAATGTCCAGGATGTCGGCGCCGGCCTCGACCAGGGCCCGGCCATGCGCGATGGCTGCCGCCGCAGTTGGCAATTTTCCACCGTCAGAGAAGCTGTCCGGTGTGACATTGACGATACCCATGATACGCGGCCGATCAAGGGCCACTCCAGCCAGCCGCGTGCGCGGCAGACGCAGGCCCTCAAACAGATCTGAGGCGGTCAGTGTCCGCCGCCCCCAATCACGCTCCAGAAAGCCGCCGAGGCCAATAATCCGACGCTCGACACGTGCGCCATTGCGCTCGATCGCTTCGAGCGCCGTGAAGTCAAGCCAGCCGCCCGCGAGCCGTAGACTCTCCCAGACTTCATCCGCGCCTTGTGCCTGAGCCGCCGGATAGAGCCCTAACGGGCGCAGATACACGTCTCGGAGCATGGCAGCTTTCTATGGGCTATAGGTCATCAGACTGCCTTGCCAGTAACCTATTCGGTGCCCTTACCGCAAACGCGTCATGCCGGTTGTGCGTTCTGTCCGTTCGCGGGCGTCGGCGTGCGCTGCCAGCAAGCCCTCCGGCGCGCGATCCCCTCGGCCGACACATCAGACGGACCGTGAGGATGGTTCACAGAAATCAAAGCCGCGGCCTCCTCACACCAGCTTGCATAAAAAGCCACTCGCCTGTTGAAGCGCTGTGCCGGCACCACGCGGTTTCATATGGAGTTTTTCTTTGAGCGTGAATGCGCCATTCACTTTGGTCGCGATCTTGCTCATGAAGTTATCGAAAAACAGGGGCGTATATTGGTATTCGACGTCCGAAACGACAACACCTTCGTTGTAGTTGATCAGGCCGGTCTGAGGCATGGTATATGAAGCTCCAGCCGACGGAGTTGCCGGGCAAGTGCAGGTCACTGAGTTGGCGTTGGCGCCAAGGTAGACGCAGGACCAGACTTTGCGAATGTTGGGATCGTTCACGGCAGGCCCACCAACGGGCGGCGCTCCAGGTCCAGGAAACGCTGGTAAAAAGATGTAGCTCAACGTGACTTTTGTTCCCGTTGATGAGTACGGATCCATCAACCAACCGGCGACCTGGCCGATATCTGCGACTTGAGCCTCAGTCACGTTGTTGCCATCATAGCGGGCGAGCAAATCGCCAGCTGTAGACGCCACCATGCTGACACGGCGGTCAACCGTTACGGCATCGCCCATTTCAATGGCGCCGATCAACATGATCGTCAGAATCGGCAGGATCAGCGCAAACTCGACAGCGGCCATGCCGTCAATCCTGTCACGAAAGGTGCAGGCCGCAATTCTCGCAGGACCCAAGGACTTGAGGGTCAGGCGATGAAAGGAGCGCTTTAGAGCAACGGGGAACATGAAGTCGATCTCACTGGTTGAGACTACGGTTTGTGGAAGCTGTGAACGGCAGCACCGCGATCAGTAGGGCTCGGTACGGAACGCGTAGGTTGATTTCACCAGGAATGAACCGTCAGCGAGATTGCCGAGCTTGAAGTAGGGTAAGTTGCCGCCGAACTCCCAAGAGTAGCAGCCGGTAATCAAGACGATATCGCTGGCACCGCCGGCGTTGAAACCCGCACTCGCCTCAGCCGCAGTCTTGATGTTGTTTGAGGCGCTCTTGCAGTTCGGTTTGACCATGTTGTCTGGATCGGCGACGCTGACCATCACCCGCATTTTGGTTGGGCAAGTTACCGGGTCACGCATCCGATTGCAGACCGCCTGGGTGAGTGCCGTTTGCTTGTCGGCTAATTGTTGCGCCGGCGTCTTGAGGGGATCCGGCGTATAGGTGCCTGAGCCGGTTTGAAACGCCCCGGTGCGCAGATCGCGCGAGGCCTGCCAAACAGCAAACTCAGTCTCCTGAACTGTAAAAAAGTACATGCAGATCGACATGATGCCGAGCAGCATCATCAGAAACGGCGTCGCAATCAGGCCGAATTCGATTGCTGTCGTGCCCTTTTCGTCGCGCTGGATCTGGTGAAGCAATGTGGCCGGTTGCTCGGCAGCCGTAACGGCGTGCGTACTCATGATACTGACTTCCACGCATGAACAAGATGATGCTCAGACTGTAGCGCGGGCCGTCTAATCACGTGTTAATTTGGGTGCATTTCACTCCGTTTAAATACAATTACTCAAAGAGTTGGTGAAAAAAGTCTGAACGGAATAACTCGACTAGTTGCACCAGCGACAGGAAATTTTTGAAGGAAATTATAATGGTACTAAGCCACGTCTTCCCGGGATTTTGACGTGAATGTGTTAACACACCAGCATCCTGAAGATTAACGCGATGCTGACGTCCGTTGCCAGCATCGCGCGTTTAAAGTGTTAAAACTGCGCTGGTTTGGGGAACGTCTGCTCCATCTCGCGACGGAACTTGTACGTAGCGTCTGTCGTATCCATCTCGACATCTGTCCACTTCAGGCGTTGACCCTGCTTAACATCGGCTTTGAGTTTGACATTATGGGCCAGACCAAGCGGCAGATAACCTTCCTTGAGGGACATTTCCGCAGGTGTTTGTTTGCCCCAGACACAGAACCCGCCCTCACCGTCCAGAATCTCGCCTTTTTTCAAGCCGCGCTTGGCGGTCGCGACCACATCCGAGTTGAAACAGAAGGCCGAACCTGTCGGCTCCTTGCGTAGCGCTGCACTGGCAACCGAGAGGCCAAGCTCAAGCCCGATCATGTGTATCGGACGATAGAGCGCTGCATACTTGCCACTCTTGTCCTGCAACATGGAGTACTCGGAAAAGCATTTCCGTGCGTAATCACTCTCAGTGCCGATCACGACATAGGTGCCCATGACCAGGCTGTGCGGCACATCTTTTCCGTCGCGATACATCGACGATGTGACTTCGGTCACGCCGGCCTTTTCTAAGACCCCGCCATCGGCCTTTGGTTTACACACGTCAGCATGTTCAAAACGCGTGGCTGGCGGGAATGACAACCCATCGGTTTGCGGCACGAGCCCGGTGGCATTGCAGATCGCAGTCATTTCAATGCCGGATTTTGTACCATCAACGAATGAATTGAACATTTTTGGATTGATGTGGCTGCGGTCGTGGATCACCAGATATTTGGTCAGAATATCCCACACGGTTTCCGGCGTTGATTGGTGGTATGTCGGCAGGTAACGCGTGCCTTTGCCCGCGCAGATGACGTCAAACCCGTTTGAACGAGCCCAATCGACGTGTTCGCAAACGAGAGCCGGTTGGTCACCCCAGGCGAGGGAATAGACGACGCCTTTTTCCCTTGCGCGCTTGGCCAGCAGGGGCCCGGCAAGTGAATCTGCCTCGACATTGACCATGATGACGTGCTTGCCGGCGTTGATCGCGGCCGCTGCGATCTTGATGCCGGTTGCCGGGTCGCCGGTGGCTTCGATGATGACTTCGATGTCGGGGTTTTCGATCATCGACATGGCGTTGTCGGTGATGTGGGTTTTACCGGTTTTGATGGCCTCGCCGATGCTCTTGGCGTCGATCTGTTCGGCTGTCCACTGCACGCCGAGCAGCCGCTCTTTGGCGCGCGCCGGCATCAGATCAGCCAGTACCGACAGATGCATGCCTCGTGTCCAGCGCAGTTGCGACAGGAACATGGTGCCGAATTTGCCGGCGCCGACTTGACCGATGCGGATCGGCTTGTTCTGTGCGGCGCGCTCTTTGAGCATAAATGAAAGGTTCATCAGCTGGCCGGGTCCTTGTTGGTTCTGGCAAAGTGAGGTCTGGCTGGGTAAGCAGCATAGCAGTCTCGCCGCCGCAAGGTGTGGGTGATCAAGCCACGGGCAGGGCTGATATGCGCCGCACGTTGCGGATGCGCTGCAGGATGTCTGATTTTGAGATTGCGCTGCCTGGGCATGTTTTATTGGTTTGCGGGACCTCGCGATGAAACAACAACGCGTGGATGGGCAAAGCAAAGCGGCGCTGCACGATGTCGATAACGGCGATGGTGGACTCGAGCTGCGCGCCCGCGAGCGGGTCCTGGCCGATGTCGAAATTGCCGATCATTTCGAACATAAAGACGCCGATGTTCATGCCCAAGCCAACGCTCGCTGGCGTCTTGTT
>JAYSUN010000011.1:0-2469 GCA_043719045.1 Hyphomicrobiaceae bacterium
GGAATGACTGAAAACCGTTGCATTTGCTGTGATATTTGGATGTTTCTGGACCGTTGCGGATGGGTGGGGACCAAGCCCCGTGGCGGAGGGGGTGGGATTCGAACCCACGGTGAGCTTGCACCCACGCCGGTTTTCAAGACCGGTGCCTTAAACCACTCGGCCACCCCTCCAGAGCGACGCCAGCCTGCCTGCAAAGACCCCGCTCGTGGCGATCATCAAAGCTGGACTTGGCGCTACCTGTCCGCTCCTATAGACGGGAGCGCCGCGAGGCTCAAGGCTCGTGCGTGCGCAAACCCCCGAAACCCCACGGACCGATGCCGCGCGATACCAACGCCGGGCCAGCCAGCTGACTCAACCGCATGACGGCCCGGTCGAACATCGGCCTTCTCGCGCTCAGACCGCATAGATCAAAACCGCGCGGTGGCCACTCATGCGCCGGAGTGCAGGGCGGAATCGTCACGATCCCCTGCCCCGCGGGCTCGGCAACGTGACCTGCAAACATTGGCACGACCTAACCCCTCCGCTCGAATTTAACGGTGTCAGCGTGGCCGTGGCACCGCGACGCTGCTGCCAGTCGCGCAATCAGCCAAGGCCAAATTTACATATCGAGGTCATGGGGTTAGACTTATTTTAACGCTATAAGCGGCACCCTTCTCTATCCCGTTGAGCACGTGCAAAGGGACTTTGAAGCGGCAAACGTTTGGGCGTATAAGCCGCTCCACTGTGCTGCATCGCAGCGGATATTTCGGAGGTGCCTACGTGGCACAAAGCAAGGCTGCCGACCCTGCCGCGGACGCCGGTGGCGCACCCCATCACGGAAAATTCTGGACACTCGTGCTCGGCTCGATCGGCGTCGTTTTCGGCGACATCGGCACAAGCCCTCTCTACGCGTTCAAGGAAGCCGTGAACGCGGGTCAGGGCGTGGGCATCTCGAGCCGCGAAGCGGTCATCGGCGTCTTGTCGATGATCCTGTGGGTCCTCCTGCTCATCGTCACACTGAAGTACGTGATCATCCTCCTGCGCGCCGACAACAAGGGTGAAGGCGGTACGTTCGCGCTGATGGCGCTCGGCCAATCGGTCGCCAAACGCAGCGCCCCCGTGTTGTTCGCACTCGGCGTTGCGGGCGCGTCTTTCTTCTTCGGCGACTCGGTGATCACACCAGCGGTATCCGTGCTGTCGGCCGTCGAAGGATTGAAGCTCGTCTCGCCGGCTTTCGAAACGGCCGTCGTACCAATTGCCGTCATCATCATCGTTGCGCTCTTTGCCGTGCAGTCGCGCGGCACCGCAAAGATGGCCACATACTTCGGACCCATTACGGCTGTCTGGTTTCTGGCTCTTGCGGCTGGCGGGCTCAATCATCTGCTCGACGATCCAAGCGTGCTGGCCGCCATCAATCCAGTACATGGTATTAGTTTTGTAGCCGGCCACGGGCTGATCGGTTTGAAGGTTATGGGGCTCGTGTTCCTGGCTGTCACGGGGGCTGAGGCGCTCTACGCCGATCTCGGACACTTCGGGCGCATGCCTATTCAATACGGCTGGTTCTTATTCGTACTGCCGGCATTGCTGCTCAACTATTTCGGACAAGGCGCGCTCATCCTCGCCCATCCGGACGCCATCCATAATCCGTTCTATTTGCTCTACCCTGAATGGGCGCTGATCCCGATGGTCATCCTCGCGACCATGGCCGCCGTGATCGCCAGTCAGGCCGTCATCACGGGCGCTTTTTCTTTGACGCGACAGGCCGTGCAGCTGGGCCTGATGCCCCGCATGGCGATCCGCCACACGTCGGAGGAAATGGCTGGCCAGATTTATTTGCCGCGCGTGAATTGGACTCTCATGGTCCTCGTGATCATCGTCGTCGTCATGTTTAAATCATCGGGCAATTTGGCTTCGGCCTACGGTGTCTCGGTCACCGGCGCAATGCTGATAGACAGTTGCATGGCCTTCTTCGTGATCTGGAAATTGTGGAACTGGAATTTCTGGAAAGCCCTCGCGCTCATGCTGCCCTTAGCGCTGATCGAGCAGGCCTTCTTCACAGCCAATATGCTGAAAGTTTTCGAAGGCGGCTGGCTGCCGATCCTGCTCGCCAGCAGTATGGCGCTGATAATGGCGACGTGGGTGCGTGGCTACGGGATTTTGTCGAAGCACGCGCGCCGCAACGAGGCCGATCTCGATTGGCTGGTGCGCAAACTGGAAGCCAAGCCCCCCGTGCGTGTGCCGGGCACAGCGGTTTTCTTGTCGGGTGACGTGAATGCCGCGCCGACGGCGCTTATGCATAACCTGAAGCACAACCGCGTGCTCCACGAGCGCAACGTGGTGCTCTCGATCCGCACGCGCGACACGCCTCGCGTGCCTCGGCATGAACGCCTCGAAATCGACCGCAGCAACGAGACCTTCATCAAGGTCGTCGCCCACTATGGCTTCATGGAAACGCCATCGATTCCCAAAATTCTCGAGCATTGCCGGCGC
>JAYSUN010000101.1:0-6034 GCA_043719045.1 Hyphomicrobiaceae bacterium
CGTGATCTCATCGATGTCGATCCCGCGGGCTGCGATATCGGTTGCGACCAGCACCCGGGCCTTGCCGGATTTGAACGCATCAAGGGCTGCCTGCCGCGCATTCTGGCTTTTGTTGCCGTGGATTGCAAACGACGGAATGCCAGCTGAATCAAGCGTACCCGAGACGCGGTTGGCACCACGCTTGGTGCGCGTAAACACAATCACGCGGGTCATCGCGGGGTCCTGCAGCAGTGCTGCGAGTGCCGCACGCTTCTGCTTGGTCTCAACAAAGTGCACTTTCTGCACAATCCGGTCGACGGTTTTGCCGGTGCGGGTGACCTCGACGCGCTGCGGGTTGTTCAGCATTTCCGCAGCCAATCGGGCGATATCATCCGGCATCGTGGCCGAGAACAACAGCGACTGGCGCGACTTCGGCAGAAGTTTCACGATGCGGCGAACGTCATGGATGAAGCCCATATCGAGCATGCGATCGGCTTCATCGAGCACGAAATGCGTGACGCCGGTCAGGTTGATATGGCGTGTGCCGATCAGATCGAGCAAACGACCTGGCGTGGCGACGATGATGTCAACGCCACGATCCATGGCGCGCTCTTGCGGGCGCGAACCAACACCGCCGAAAATCAGCGTGTGAGTGAGCGTCATGTGCTTGCCGTAAGTCTTGATGCTGTCGGCGATCTGGATCGCCAGCTCGCGGGTCGGCGCCAAAATCAGCGCACGGCATTGGCGCGATGGCGTCTGGCGATTTTCAGCGGCCAAGCGCTGCAACAGCGGCAGAGCGAACGCGGCGGTTTTGCCGGTGCCGGTCTCAGCCAAACCCAGCAGATCGTGACCCTTTAAAAGGATCGGGATCGACTTGGATTGAATTGGTGTCGGCGTGGTGTAGCCGGTTTCGATCAAACCGCGGACCAAGCCCTTGGCGAGGCCAAGGCTTTCGAACGCGTTGGTTACGGCTGCAGGGGCGACCATTGTCGTGGACGCGGTTTCAGCAACTATAGTTTCAGTGGCTGAGATATCAGAGGAAGGAAGTGTCATAAGACTCCGGGCCGGCACGCAAACAGGGGTCCCGCCACACATGGCTAGCACCCCGGAGCGTCCGGTCGCTTGAACTGCTCGGCGCGCGGCCCGAGGCAGGGATATGTTTGGATGATACGGGTCCGGGAGAAGACGCTGCATGTCCGGGGTGAGGCGAAGCTCAGTGTCCAGTCAAGGGCACAATTCAGAGCAGCCACATTCGGACGGATAGCGCGTTGGCGCGCTCGCGGACCTAGCGAGAAGCTTGCGTATGATGGAATTCGCTCGCCATGTCAAGCACTCTTCGCAAGTGCGAGATTAAGCATCGGCAGCGGCGGCTCCGTGCCGAGCGACCAGGTCTCTGTCGGCGCGCAGCAAACAATTCCCTTTCTGGCCGAGTCAATCAGTCGGCGAATGCCCGGTGTTGGCACCCGGTTTTGGCGCAAGCAGTTGTTCAGGTCTCGCTACTTTGCCACTTTCACGCCGACGACGCGCACGAGGCCGTCGGGCATCTGGGCATAGCCAGTGACCTTCTTGGTGTGGGCGATGATCACCGGGCGATGCGTCAGATAGATGATCGAACCACCGCCTTGGAGTTTCGTGGTAATCTTTTCGAAGATGGCCTTGCGTGCTGCCGGGTCAGACACTGTGCGCTGCTCGTCCAGCCACGCATCGACTTCGGCGTCGGAGAAAAAGCCATTGTTTTGCGGCGCCTTGGATTTATAGAAAATGTAGCTGTTGCCATCGGGGTCGACGCGGCCGGACCAACCGATGACGTAAGCCTGGAAGCGGCCCTCCTCGGCTTCTTTCAGCGAGGTCGCGAATTCGGTGACGCGGATCTTCATATCAAAGCCCGCTTCGCCGGCCATGGCTTGCAGCACCTCCGCAATCTGACGCGCATCCGGGGTGTTTGGCACCATCAGATCGACCGCTACGGGTGCCTTCAATCCAGCCTCTACCAACAGCTTTTTGGCTTTGGCAAGGTCGCGTTTCGGAATTGGGAATTTTGTCTGGTAGTAGGGGTTGCGCGGGCTGACCCACTGGTTCCCCGGCAGGCCCTCACCGTTGTAAACGACGGCATTGATAGCATCCCGATCGATCGAGAGCTCCAACGCTTCCTGGACTTTGCCACCCTTGCCAAAAGGGCCGTCTTTGCCCGCAGGACCATTGGCGAGATTGAGCGTCAAGCCTTGATAACCGATCTCGATCTGGGTCGCGAGCGCGAGATTGGCGTCGGCTTTGATCTCTTTGATGTCGGTGGCCAGTGCCCGTTCGATCAGGTCGAGGCTGCCGGACTTCAGGTTGGCAAGGCGGACGGTCGAATCCGTGATCGGCCGATACGTGATGCGCTCGATGTGGACGTTGGCGGCATCCCAGTAATCGTTAAATTTATCGACGACAATTCGATCCTGCTGGACGCGTTCGACGAATTTGAAGGGTCCGGCGCAAACCGGTTTCAAGCCAAACTTGTCGCCCGCTTCCTTGGCGGCCTTGGGCGAGACGATCATGCCGGCGCGATCTGCCAATTGAGCGATCAAGGGCGAGAACGGTGCTTTCAGTGACAACTTCACAGTCGTGGCATCGACCACATCGATTTTCTCGACTGCCGCCAGCTCCGGCCGGCGGAACGAACCCTGCATGGTCATATGGCGATCCAGGCTATACTTGACGGCTTCCGCGTCCATGACCTCGCCGTCATGGAATTTAACGCCGCTCCGGATCTTGATGACGACCGTTTTGCCATCGACCGAGACTTCGTGACCGGTCGCGAGTTGCGGCACCAGCGCCAGCTTCGCATCGATGTCAAACAGCTTGTCACACAATGAGGCAAACACAATGCGGCCGACGTAAGTGCGCCCCAAGGTCGGGTCGAGTATGTCCGGGTCTTCCGCCAGACCGACGCGCAATTGTGCTTGCGCCGAGACCGGCGATGACAACCCGATCATCAACGCAGCCAGTGCACCGGCCCGAATCGCGTAGTTCATCATGTTCAATCTCCTGTGCCGCTCTGACACGTCAACGCTGGTTTTATGCAGCCACGCCCGAGCCAACCCGTGAGCCAAAACCTTGGCCAGGTGCGGCTGCGAACAATGCTTTTGTGTACTCATGCCGCGGGTTGGCAAAAATCTCAACCGTCGGACCCGTCTCGACGACAACACCGCGTTGCATGACGGCGATCCGATCACAGATTTGGGCTGCCACGCGCAAGTCGTGGGTGATGAACAAGACGGCCAAATCAAACCGCCGCCGCACATCATCGAGCAATCGCAGCACTTGGGCCTGCACTGAGACATCAAGGGCCGAGACCGGTTCATCGCCGATCAGCAACACGGGCTCCATCGCGAGGGCCCGCGCAATGGCGATGCGCTGACGCTGTCCACCGGAGAATTGGTGCGGATAACGGTCGAGCGCTTCTGGTGACAAGCCGACCAACGTCATCAAGTCGCGCGCCCGTTTGAAAGCATCGCCTTCGCTCAAGCCGAAGTTGATCGGGCCTTCGGTGATGGACTGTCCGACGGTGCGGCGTGGGTTGAGTGAGCGGTACGGGTCCTGAAACACCACTTGAACGCGCCGTCGATACGGCCGGAACTTGCCTTCCCGCATTTTCGCGATATCGACATTGTCGATTTTGACTTCGCCAGAGGTCGGATCAATCAGCCGCGCGATGCAACGGGCGACTGTCGATTTGCCGGAGCCGGATTCGCCGACAATTCCCAAGGTTTCGCCGCGTTTAACCTCGATTGTGACGTTCTGCGCGGCCTTGACGATGCGGCCTTTGCCGCCAAGCCAGGTGCCGCCGCCATAGGTCTTGGTCAAGTTGGTCGTCGACAGTGAGACGGCGCCCTGCACGGGCTGACGGGGTGGTGGCGTCAACGAAGGCACGGCTGCGATCAGCATTTGCGTGTAGGCTTGTTGCGGTCGCTGCAGCACGTCATCGCGCAGTCCCTGCTCGACGATCCTGCCATGTTGCATGACGACGACGCGATCGGCGATTTCAGAAACCACGCCGAAATCATGCGTGATGAACAACACGCCGGTGTTGCGCCGGACCTGCAGTTCCTTGATCAATTTCAGGATCTGCGCCTGGGTGGTGACGTCAAGCGCCGTGGTCGGTTCATCCGCGATCAGCAATGCCGGATCCAGCACAAGGGCCGCCGCGATCATAACGCGCTGACGTTGGCCGCCCGACAATTGGTGAGGATAGACGTCGATCATTTGTTCTGGATCGGGCAGGCTGACGGATTGCATCACTTCAAGGACGCGCCTGCGGCGGCCGGTGGCGTCAAGATCAGTATGAATTTCAAGCACTTCGCCGATTTGTTCTCCGACCCGTTCGACAGGATTGAGCGCGGTCATCGGCTCTTGAAACACCATCGATACGCGCTTGCCGCGCACCTGTCGCATGTCACTGATCGACTTGGTGGTCAGTTCGTCGCCTTCAAGTTTGATTGAGCCAGCGGCAATATCGAGTTGGCCCTTGGCGAGCAACCGCATGACCGCTTGCGCCGTCACGGATTTGCCAGAGCCGGATTCGCCGACGACGCAGACGATTTCGTTGGCACCGACGTTGAACGAGATGTCCTCAATCGCGTTCGGTCGATCACCACCGCCGCTGATGGCAACTGTCAGGTTCTGAATTTCAAGAACGGGGCGGGTCATTCAAGGGTCCAATACTGAGTTCAAGCCGTCAGAACCGCTTCGCCATTTTGGGATCAAGGGTGTCACGCAGGCCGTCGCCGAGCATGTTCACCGCGAGTACGGTCAGTGCCAGAAAGATGCCGGGATAGAGGATGTTGTGTGGAAACAGCCGGAATACCGCGCGGCCTTCGGCCATGATGTTGCCCCAGGTCGGCGTTTCCGGCGGAATGCCGATGCCAAGGAACGATAAAGTCGCCTCGATCAGGATGGCGGACGCGCAGATAAATGTGCCTTGCACGATTAACGGGGCGAGCGTGTTGGGCAGGATATGGCGCCACAGCAGCTTGTAGGTGGGCGTCCCAACTGTAATGGCCGCCTCGACATAAGGCTCTTCGCGCACACTCAACACGACGGAGCGCACGAGGCGCACCACGCGCGGGATTTCCGGCACTGTGATGGCAATGATGACCGCGCCGATCCCAGCCCGAAATAGTGACACCAGGGCAATCGCCAACAGGATGGCGGGGATGGCCATGAGCCCATCCATGACGCGCATGACGATCGGGTCAAGCCAACGGAAGTAGCCTGACATCAGGCCGATAAAGAGGCCGAAGACAATTGATAATACGGCGACGACGATGCCGATCATAATCGAGACACGAGCGCCGTAGATCACGCGACTGTAGACGTCGCGGCCCAAACTGTCGGTCCCCATGTAGTGGACAATTGGGATCGGTTTGCCGGTATCATCGCGGATTGTGCGTTCGGTGCCGGGCACCTTGTTGCGCGCGGCGGGACTGATGTCGGTCGGGCTGAGTGTGCCGAGAAACGGTGCTGCCACCCCAATCGCGAGCATCAACAACACGACAAAGCCACCAATGCGCACAGACCAGTTGCGGATTGCACGGCGAAAGGCACTCGGCGGGGCTGCACGGGCGATTGGAATTGGCTCGACCGACGGCATTGGGCCAGCCGGTTGCGGCACGGTGTGACCATCTTGGCTCAATAGCGGATCCTCGGGTCGAGCAGGGTATAGATGATGTCGACGAGCAGATTGACGAAGACGTAGATCAGCGAGAACAGCAGGATCACGGCTTGAATGACAGGATAGTCGCGCGCGAGCACCGCGTCGACTGTCAACCGTCCAAGGCCAGGAATCGTGTAGACGCTTTCGGTGACGACCACGCCTCCGATCAACAGGGCGACGCCAATGCCGATGACTGTAACAATAGGCACGGCGGCATTGCGCAACGCGTGGCGGAACAGCACTTTACGTTCGATCTGACCTTTGGCCCGGGCGGTGCGGACATAGTCCTCTGACAACACTTCCAACATGCTGGTGCGCGTCATGCGCGCGATCAGCGCGATGTAGACGACTGACAGC
>JAYSUN010000102.1:0-2209 GCA_043719045.1 Hyphomicrobiaceae bacterium
GGTCTCTGACAACGAACGCCAAGCGCGTGTGCAGGAGTCGCTGTCACACTTGCCCCCGGACCAATACGAAGTGGTCGCGCTCTCGTATCTTGAGGGCCTCTCGCACAGCGAGATCGCTGACAAGTTGAATGTCCCGCTGGGCACCGTGAAATCAAGGATGCGGTTGGCCTACCAGAAAATCCGCGAAACCGTGGAGGACCTGAAATAGCGCTGGATCGTGACAGTTTGACTCGATGGTGCGCGCGTTCGGGGAATTGACGATGTTTGAAACAAAGAACCAACACGACATGACGACGACCATTCAACACCATCTGGATGCCGCCACCTTGTTGAGTTATTCAGCAGGGAGTCTGCCTGAGGCATTGGCTGCCGTGGTCGCGGCGCATCTTGGCATGTGCGCGCATTGTGCCGCAGCAGCTAGGCATATGGATGACATCGGGGCGGCGTTGTTTGCAAAACTCGCGCCTGCATCGCTAAGTCAATCAGCGCCAGTCATGGAATTGCGGCGCCAGGAGGCCGATACCGGTGTGGCAGTCGAGCTGCCCTCGGCGGGCGCCAACTCCGAAGTGCCACCAACGTTGGCACGGTTGATCGACGGGACTCTCGATGCCGTTCCCTGGCGCAGACTGGGGTTAGGTGTCTGGCATCATCGGTTGCAGTGCTCGGATGGCGACCTCCGTTTGCTCAAGGTGGCGGCCGGCCGACGGATGCCCGAACATGGCCATGGTGGATGCGAGTTAACGCTGATGTTGCGCGGAAATTACGCCGACCACACCGGGATTTATCGTCCAGGGGATGTCGCGGATCTGGACGCCAATATCGAACATATGCCGATTGCCGATGCCCAAGTCGGCTGCATTTGTTTGATCGCCAGTGAAAAGCCAGCGAAGTTCAAGAACTTCATTCCGCGGTTGGTGCAACCGCTGACCGGCATGTGACACGTGGCGAGTTCCCACCGCGCGGATTTACATACTTGCCGCGTGCCGTTAACCCCCGGCAATTGGTGGCAGTATGTGCACGTCGCTGTCGGGCTGGATGGCCGTTAACAGGACGTCCTGGTAAATCTGACCATCGATGGCGACGGCAACGCCCAACTCGAAGAATTCGACGAGATCGGGGAAGCGTTGGCTCATGTCGGCCAATAATGTACGAATGTTGTGCGCTTCAGTTTGGAACGGCCCACCGCTCCCGGCTGCGGTCTTTAGTGGCCCGATGAGCGTCACTGTCGCCATACGACACCTCTTGTGGTTTGCCCGGACGCCATCTTCAAACGACAGTTGCGAACTGCCGTGGCGTGCATGCGACCGCTCGACGCTAACGTCTTCGTCCGTTTCCAAGTGGTGCGTCTTAGCGGCGTTGGGCTTGTTATGGTAGGGGTCACCAGCCTAACATAGCGGTGCTTGAGAGGGTTGACATAGATGCGGGCGACCGTGGCCATCGCCATGTTTTTTGCGAGCGCAGCGACAGCCTTTGCTGCCGCGTGCCCGCGCACTGATTTTGAAGCGATCGTCGACGAGGCATCGGCAACTCTGGTGCAACTCAATCAAAAAAACACACCGGTGTTTCAAGCCAAGTTGCGTGCCCTGAAGGACAAGCGGGGCTGGTCGCACGAGCAATTCATCAAGGAAGGGGCGCCGTTTGTGCGAGATGATACCATCGCAAGCCTAGATGATACGTCTCAGCAGTTGCTCGTCACGATCAACACCCAAAGCAACGGCGACGGAGCGGATTGCAAAGCCCTGGCAGACCTCAGAGCCGCGATGTCGAGGCTGGTCGAGACTCAAAATCTGAAATGGTCCTACATGTTCGACAAAATCGAAAAAGAACTGGGCAAGTGACAAGCGCGGATGCGCGCCCGCACCGGTTGACGGTGCCGATTTGCCTGAGTTTCACACAAAACCGAATCACTTTTTGCCCAACGTCTCAAAAAGACGCTGTGCGTTAGACGATATTTAAACTTCCTGGCGCCATCATCGGCCAAATTGCTGCCGCGTGCGCACCAGGCGATCTCACAACCCCTAGGGTTGGGGAGTGGCCAATGCGCATGCAATCCAAGGGGCTGCAGCACCCCCCATAACGATGCCAAAGGTGCTACTCCATGTCGCTTGTTCAGCCCGCTCGCATGCCCGTTCGTGCGCAGAGCCCGATCGTCTTTGACCGCCGTGTTGAGGCCATTGTCGGCCGTATTGCTGAAGACCGCCGTCGTCAC
>JAYSUN010000103.1:0-6020 GCA_043719045.1 Hyphomicrobiaceae bacterium
CCAAAACCACCGCGCTGCGCACCGGCACCACCTGAGCCTTCGTGGATGGCAAAGCGGCGAAACAGGATCGGAAATTTCTGCTCCATGACTTCGATCGGGGCGGTCTTGGAAATGCCGATTGTCGAACAGCCGTTGGTCAGGCCATCGTGCTCGATGTTGCCGCCATAGCCGCCGCCGGTGATTTGATACATCACATAGCCCGTGCCAGTTTGCGGATCATGGCCACCCAGACAGAAGTTGCCGGAGGTGCCAGCAGGCGCCGCTGTGACCTTGTCGGGGATCGCTTCAGCCAGAGCCAAGAACACGGCTTCAGCGATCCGTTGCGAGACTTCAGCAGCGCACCCGGAGACCGGTCGAGGATATGTCGCGTCGAGGAAAGTGCCGGCAATCCCAACAATGGTCAGCGGTTCGAAAGCGCCGGCATTGAGCGGCGTATCTGGGAAGACATGCCGAACCGCCAGATACACAGCCGACAGCGTGGTCGCGCGCACGGAGTTCATCGGGCCGCGACAGGGCGGCGATGAGCCCGCAAAGTCAAACCGCAATTGGTCGCCCGCTTTGGTGATCACAAGCGCAATCCTGAGCGGGACATTGACAACCCCGTCCGAGTCGACAAACGCCTCACTCTGGTAGACGCCGTCGGGGATGGCCGAGATATGGGCGCGCATCAGTGCCGCGGCACGCGCCTCCAGTTCGGCGATAGCGGTCTGGATCACTGGTAACGTGTGCCGATCGAGCAACTCGGTCAGGCGTTTCTCACCGACTTTCAGCGCTGCGGCCTGTGCCTTGATATCGCCGATCCGCTGATCGGCAACCCGGATGTTGGAGCAGATAATGGCGTAGATTTCCGGGTCGATCTGGCCGCGTTTGAACAGCTTGACCGGCGGCAACCGCAGCCCCTCCTGCTCAACCTCGGTCGCATGAGCCGAGAAACCGCCGGGCACCATGCCACCGACATCTGGCCAATGGCCGGTATTCTGCAGCCAGCAGAATTGTTCCCCCTGATAGTAGAACGGCAGCACAAAGCGGACGTCCATCAGATGGGTGCCGCCGAGATAGGGATCGTTGACAATGTAGATGTCGCCAGGCTCAGGCGCACCAACTTTGCCTTCGCCGATCAAGCGCACCAGGTGCGACGTGGATTCCTGCATCGTCCCGACAAACACGGGCAAACCCAACTCACCTTGTGAAATCAGCCGTCCAGTGTCTTTGTGATAGATGCCGTCTGCACGGTCATCAGCTTCGGCGATGACGGGCGAAAAGGCAGCTCGAGAAAAGGCGATGTCCATTTCATTGCAGACTTGCCGCAGACCGGCTTCTATGACGGCCAGGCTTACGGGATCAATCGCTGTCATCTTGGCGTCAGTTCCTTTTGCATCCATCAGCATCCCTGGCCCGTTCCCGGACCATCGCGGCACTCGCAATTGCGTGCATCGCGGATTTTCGGCTCACACTCAACTCCGCTGAAGACATTGCCCATCGATCTGGGCGCATCAATTAGGGCGTATCGGATGCAGCCGCATCGTTGAACATGCGGTCTGCCCCGCAGCCCTCGCTATGTCTGGAACAATAAAAGAACAAAATGAGATTGTAAAGGCAATTCGAATTGCCAAAAGCGATCAACCCGCAGCCACACCAGCCGACGCTCACCCATTGCCGACGCGGATGCGCACATTGCCGATGGCATCGATACGCGCTCGGGCACCCGGCTCGATGATGGTTGTCGCATCGAGTTGTTCAAGGATCGCTGGGCCCGCAATCTCAGCGCCTCTCGGCAATTGCTCGCGCGCATAGACCCTCGCCTCATGCCACCGGCCCGCCGCATAAACAGACCGTGTCCCGGTTAAGGCACTTTGCAGGCTGGCGCCCATCACCAGCGCCGGAAGCAACGCCTCAACCGGAAAGGTACGCCGCTTGCCGACCACGGACGTTGCGAGATTGACAAGTTGCGCTTTGATCTCGGGCAAGTGCACTTGAAAGCGTTGAAAATAGGCGGTTTCAAAGAGCTTTTGCAGCTGATCGCGCGTCACCTCGGCATGCGGCAGGCCAACACGAATGAGGTGGGTTTGTCCGCGAAACTGCATCTCGGCGCTGTGCTGCACCTGGGTGGCGACGATTTCGCTCCCCTCCGCAGCATTGATTGCAACCCCACGGGCCGACTGAGAATTGAGAACCTGCGCAACCCCAGCCATATCGGTCGAGTCGAGTGGCTGGTTGAGCGTCGTGACGAAGTCCTGGCGCAGATCGGCCACCAGACAACCGAGTGCGTTGGTCATGCCGGGACGGGCCGGGATCAAGACGTCGGGAATACCAAGTTCGCGGGCCAAAGCGCAGGCATGCAAAGGACCCGCGCCGCCAAACCCAAACAGCACGAATTCACGGGGATCATGGCCTTTGCTGAGTGTGACCAGCCGGATGGTGCCGGACATCGTCAAATTCGCCAACGTCAGGATGGCCTCTGCCGCAGCCTCGACCGACAACCCGAGCGGTTTCGCCAAAGCGGCGTCAAATATCCCGCGGACATGGTCGAGCGGAACCGGGACTGCGACGGCCGTCAATTTCTCCCGCGGCAGCCGGCCGAGAATGAGGTTGGCATCGGCAATCGTCGGGCGCATGCCACCACGACCGAAACAGATCGGCCCAGGCGTTGACCCCGCACTTTCGGGGCCGACTTTCAGCATGCCCGCCGCGTCGATCCAGGCGATTGAACCGCCGCCCGCGCCGACCGTGCGGACGTCCACCATCGGCACATGAATGGGTAGGCCGTAGTCGATCGTCAGCTCAGCCGAGACCTCTGGAATCCCGCCGTGGATCAGCGCCACATCGGTCGAGGTGCCGCCCATATCGTAGGTGATGGCATTGGTCAGACCGGACGCAGCCAACGTTGCCGCTGCGGCCATGACACCAGACGCCGGGCCACTCATCACGGTCTTGGCCGCATCCCTGGCGGCAAGGCGAGCGGCGACCGTGCCACCATTACCATTCATGATCAACAGGTCCCGGGCATAACCACGTGCAGACAGATCACGTTGCAGCTGCTGCACATAACGATCCAAGATTGGCTGCACCGCTGCATTGATACTGGCGGTCGTGCCGCGTTCGTATTCCCGATACTCAGACAGGAGTGCCGCGCCGCGCGTGATGTAGGGGTTCGGCCAGATCAAACTGACAATCTCGGCGGCACGAAGCTCATGCGCCTGATTGGCGTAGGCATGCAAAAAGTGAATGACGATGGCTTCGCAGCCAGCGGCGAGGAGCGCCCGGGCCGCATCAGCGACTTCGGCTTCATTGAGCGGAACCAGCACTTCGCCGCGCGCATCCATGCGTTCCGAGACTTCAAGACGATGCTCGCGCGCGATCAACGGATCGAAGCTACCGGTCATGCCGTAGGGTTTGGGACGCGTGCGACGGCCGAGTTCGAGAATGTCGCGAAAGCCACGCGTCGTGATCAGCCCGACCTTGGCGATCTTGCGTTCCAACACAGCATTGGTTGTCGCGGTCGTCCCATGGATGATCAGATCGATATCGGCGATCGCAACGCCCGTTGCCACGAGTGCCGCCAACACGCCGTCGGCTTGGTTGTGTGCGGTCGTGGGGATCTTTGCCAATCTGACGCGCGCGCTGTCCGGGCCTTGCTCAAAGAGCAACAGATCGGTGAACGTGCCACCGATATCGATACCGGCAACGCGGCGGATGTTTCGGCTCGACACTGTCACGGCGGTGGCACTCAACTGCTGGCATCAGGCTTGAGTGACCACCACAGTCACACCCCAAAGGCAAGTCCTGGTCAAGACAATGCAGACCGGCGCGCGGAAGTTTTGGGGTCGGCGGCAGGACCAGTCAGAACTTTTCCAGTTCGGTATCATAGAAGACTTGCAATCCGAATGCTCGCATTGCTACGGCAGACACAGCCTCAGCGCCGCAACCAACCTGTTGCCCGCGCAAGGCGGCAACTTGAGCGCAACGCCCGATGAAACATTTTGCGGAGCTGTTGGATCGGCTGGTCTACACGCCGGGGCGCAACGCCAAGTTACGCCTGCTGCAAGACTATTTCCGCAATGCGCCGGATCCGGATCGGGGTTGGGCGCTGGCGGCATTGACCGATGGACTGCCATTTTCTTTGCCCGTGCGACGGGTCCTGACGGAGCTGATGGCGGCGCGCTTGGATCCGGAACTGTACCGTATGTCGCGCGAGTATGTCGGTGACACAGCCGAAACCGTCGCCTTGTGCTGGCCGGACCCGATCGAGCCCAAAGCCGCGCCACGGCTTGCCGATGTCGTCACACAACTGGAGCTGACGAACCGGCAGGATTTGGCCCGCCACCTTGCCGCGTGGCTCGATAGCCTGGATGCGACGGGCCGCTGGGCCCTGTTGAAACTATTGACCGGCGCACTGCGGGTCGGTGTCTCCGCGCGCTTGGCCAAGACCGCACTCGCTGACATGGCCAACCGATCCGTCGACGACATTGAGGCTGTCTGGCACGGCCTGGTGCCGCCCTATGTCGCGCTATTCGAATGGCTGGAACACCGCGCCGCGAAACCCGACGTGACGGGTGCACCGGTGTTTCGGCCGCTGATGCTGGCGCATCCGTTGGCCGCAAGCGATCTCGCCTCACTTGAGATCGCAGCCATCGCCGTTGAATGGAAATGGGATGGCATCCGTGTGCAGGTGGCTGCCGGCCAAGGCGAGGCGAGGCTGTATTCCCGGACCGGCGACAACATCGGCAAGAGTTTTCCAGATCTCGTATCGGGGTTTCAATTCAATGCTGTTGTCGACGGGGAGTTGCTGGTCGTGCGCGATGGCGTGGTGGCGCCGTTCAACGATCTGCAACAACGGCTGAACCGCAAGACCGTAGCGCCAAAGTTGGTGACACAGTTCCCAGCGCACATCCGACTTTACGACATCCTTGAAATCGAAGGAGAGGATGTTCGGGCATTACCCTGGCACGAACGCCGGCAACGGCTGGAGCACTGGCATGCGCAGACCAAGCCGCCTCGGACTGACATCTCAGACCTGATCGTCTGCGAGACACGCGAGGCATTGGACGCCATGTGGGTGACGACCCGCGGCGTCGGCAGCGAAGGTATGATGCTGAAGCGCCGCAATAGCCCGTACCTCGCAGGACGGCCAAAAGGCCATTGGTGGAAGTGGAAGCGCGCGGCCTTAACCGTCGACTGCGTGCTGATGTACGCCCAGCGCGGCGCCGGTAAGCGTTCGTCCTTCTACTCCGACTACACTTTCGGTTGCTGGCGCAGCAATGACGCGGGGGTGGATGAACTCGTGCCGGTCGGCAAAGCCTATTCTGGCTTCACCGACACTGAATTGAAGGCGATCGACAAATGGGTTCGCGGTCACACGACCGAGCGTTACGGCCCGGTTCGCAGCGTCGCAGCGGGATTGGTGTTTGAAATCGCGTTCGACGCCGTACAAAAGTCTGCGCGGCATAAGTCTGGCATTGCCATGCGCTTTCCGCGTATTGCCCGCATCCGCTGGGACAAGCCCGCGTCGGAGGCCGATACGGTCGCAAGCCTATTGCGACTGATCGATGGATAAAACCTTCGCCTTAGACCAGCCCGCAGAAACCAGCCCGCAGAAATCTTGACTCTTTCTTCTGGGGGACTGGGGGCTGGTATCCTCTTTTCTTGGCGCGCGGCCACCCGGCCAGCCCCGCGGGCGGATACAATCCGCACACGTCAGTGTTTCTGCGGATGGGTATCAGGACACTCTCAACGGTACTCGATTCGCGAGCTGCTGGCGGAGCGCTTGTGCGATCCATCGTGGGGAGACATGGAGAACCGCACTCGCTGCGGTTCCAGGTGCGCGCCGAGCGGCCGGCGCGCCACAGGCGTGTCGGTCGGCGCAAAGCAAAAACGCGCAAAGCAAAAACCCGCGGCGTCACTTTGACATACAACAATCGAATTCAATGCCAGCGAAGAGGCGCAGCGGGTGCCGCGGTGTGATCGGCGGTCGGGGCGTCGTTTCGGCGATTGCGACGATCATCTCTGAACCGAGTGATCAT
>JAYSUN010000104.1:0-6018 GCA_043719045.1 Hyphomicrobiaceae bacterium
TCCACTCCGTGGTGAAGACCTCGGCAGGCAGTTGCCCTTTGACTTCGTTTAGAATTTCAAGCTCACGGCCGCTTGGAAGACCCTTTGCTGCCATTTCTGAATTTTCGAAATAACTGTGGGTGCGCTTGTAGAGCCCGTAGAACAGGTTTTTGTTGGCCCATTCAAAATCAAAGGCCAGATTGAAGGCTTGGCGCACACGCGGATCTTGAAACACTTTTTTGCGCGTGTTCATGTAGAAGCCCTGCATCGGCGCGCCGCGCTTGCGCTCCGGCATCATCTTTTTGACCAGACCATTCTTGATGGCATCGAACTCAAATTCGGTAGCCCAGGCCTTGGCACCGTTCTCGGCCCAGAAGTCGAGATTACCGGCTTTGAAGCTCTCGAAGGCCGCAATCCGATCACGGAAATAGATCAGATGGAATTCGTCGAAATTGTATTGACCGCGCATCGACGCCAGATCCCTGGCCCACCAGTCTTTGACACGCTCGTAGATGACTTCTCGGCCAGGATCGAAGGACTTGATCTTGTAAGGACCCGAGCCAAGCGGAAGCTCCAGAGATGACTTCATGATGTCCCGCGGTTCGCCGCTGGCAGCCTTGGCTTCCCACCAATGTTTCGGCAGCACCGTCAATTGCGAAACGATGTGCGGCAATTCGCGATTGTTTTTTTCGCTGAAGCGGAATGTCACTTGACGCTCGCCGGTCTTCTCGGCCTTGGCAACGTCTTTCCAGTAAGCGGCACGGCTCGGGTTGGCTTTTTTGATGGCGTCGAGCGAAAAGATGATGTCTTCCGGGGTGACGGATTTGCCATCATGGAAGCGCGCCTCGGGGCGGAGTTCAAAGGTGGCCGAGGCATAGTCGGCCGGATATGACACCCAGGCGGCGACGTGGCCATACTCAGTTGACGCCTCATCGGGGCTGGTGGCAAACAGTTGATCGTACACGTAGCCGAGGCCTGCGGCGGATTGCCCTTGGACGGGGAATTGGTTGAAACTATCGAACGTGCCCTCGACGAACTGGCGCACGCGGCCGCCTTTTGGGGCCTCGGGGTTAACCCAGTTGAAGTGTTTAAAGTCAGCTGGATATTTCGGCTCACCCACCATCGACAGCGCGTGGCGCCGACTGTCTTGCGCCTGTGCAGGTGTCAGCGCTGATCCAAATGCCAACTGGGCCATCAGGCCCAGGACAGATGCAGAGAAAAAACGCCAAATACGCATTGTTGGTCTCACGGGTCTCATAGGTCCCAATATGCCGGTTTTTGGAGCCATTTCCAAGTTACATGTTGTTCATGTTCAACTGGAGGCGGACCGATTCAGCAGACCGTTTGGTGTCGATTGAGCTCAGCTCCGGGAGATGCCACCATGGCGCGATGACGAGGGTGGCTTCACACATGAAGTGGCTCTAAAAAAAGCACTCGCGCCTCCGTGTTGGTCGCATTCTCTGCGGTTAACCGGACCCCACTCATAACCGGACCTCACTTCTAGCCGGACCCCACTTCTAGCCGGACCACGCTCTGGAGGAACAAGACATGATCGTCGTGACCACCAACGACTTGCCGGGACGGCGGATTGTGCGCGTGATCGGCCTCGCCCGTGGCCTGTCAGTGCGCTCGCGCTCGATCGTCGGCAATATCGGCGCCAGCTTCCAGATTTTGCGCGGCGGCAACATCTCGATTTATACCAAACTTGCGGAATCCGCCCGCCAGGAAGCGTACGACCTGTTGGTCGCCCAGGCGTCCGATATGGGTGCCAATGCCGTCATCGCCATGCGCTATGATGCGAATGAAATCGCATCCGCTGTGACCGAGTGTTTGGCGTATGGCACCGCCGTCGTTGTTGAATAGCCTCAGCAGGCTTTCGTCGGTCGCCCATCGAATGCCGGCTTTGGTTCTGGATTTATGCAGAGTTTTGTCACTGAACCGGAAGGCCGCTCCGGCGAACTCGGCTTTGCCTGCTTCCCCGTGTCGCTTGACGTCCGCGTCACCCCGGACCTATCGACCGAGTCAGAATTTTCGGGCGAGAGGGTCAGCAATCATGGCGCAAGATGGTGCAGGCGACGGCGCAGACCGGCCAGCGCGCGAAGCGATGGACTTCGATGTCGTCATCGTCGGTGGCGGACCAGCCGGCCTGGCAACGGCAATCCGGCTCAAGCAATTGGCGGCTGAGCGCAATCACGAGGTCTCCGTCGTGCTCCTGGAAAAGGGCGCGGAAGTGGGCGCGCACATTTTATCGGGCGCGGTCATCGACCCGATTGGCCTCAATAAACTGTTTCCGGATTGGAAAGCCAAGGGCTGCCCGCTTGAGACAGAAGTGACGGATGATCATTTTTACATGCTCGGTCCGGCAGGCTCGATGAAGCTGCCAAACCTGCTGATGCCGCCGTTGATGAGCAATCACGGCAACTACATTGGCTCACTCGGTGCGGTGGCGAAATGGCTGGCCGAGCAGGCAGCCGAACTCGGTGTCGAAGTCTATCCTGGGTTCGCTGCGGCTGAGGTTTTGTATGATGGCAACGGCGCTGTGGTCGGCGTGGCCACGGGCGATATGGGCATCGGCAAAGACGATAAGCCGACTGATCGCTTCACCCGCGGCATGGAACTGCGTGGCAAGTACACGGTTATCGCGGAAGGGGTGCGCGGATCACTCGCCAAACAGTTGATCTCGAATTTCAACCTCGATGCACATAGCGAGCCGCAAAAATTCGGCATTGGTCTGAAGGAATTGTGGGAGGTTAAACCAGAGCGGCACAAACCAGGACTGGTGCAACATTCATTTGGATGGCCGCTGGATAGCCGCACCGGCGGTGGCTCGTTCCTGTATCATTACGGCCGGAATCTGGTGTCCGTCGGTTTCGTCGTGCACTTGAACTACAAAAACCCATATCTCTCGCCGTTTGAAGAGTTTCAGCGTTTCAAAACCCATGATTTGATCGCTGAGACATTTGAAGGCGGCAAACGCATCGCCTATGGCGCGCGCGCAATCACTGAAGGCGGCTGGCAATCGATCCCAGAGCTGGCATTCCCAGGCGGCGTGTTGGTCGGATGTTCAGCAGGCTTCGTCAATGTCGCGCGCATCAAGGGTAGCCACAACGCGATCCTGTCAGGCATGCACGCAGCCGAAGCCGCGTTTGATGCGCTGGTCGCCGGGCGTTCGCATGATCGATTGACCGCCTATGAGACAGCCGTGCGCAATGGCCCGATCGCCAAAGATCTGAAGCGAGTCCGCAACGTCAAACCGCTGTGGTCACGCTTCGGCACCTATCTCGGCGTCGGACTTGGCGGCATCGATATGTGGCTCAACACGATCTTTTCAGGCGTTGGCCTCGGCTTCACGTTGAAGCATGGCCAGGCTGATCATGAGACGACGATGAAGGCCGCAAAGGCGAGGCCGATCGTGTATCCGAAAGCCGATGGCGTGTTGACGTTTGATCGCCTCACCAGCGTGGCGTTTTCAGGGACCAACCACGAAGAGGATCAGCCGGCGCATCTGAAACTCACCGATGCGCGGATCCCAGTGGCCGTCAATCTGCCGGAGTTTGCGGAACCCGCGCAGCGCTATTGCCCCGCAGGGGTTTACGAAATTTTGACCGATGCCGATGGCCGCCCGCGCTTCCAGATCAATGCGCAGAACTGCGTGCATTGCAAAACCTGCGATATCAAGGACCCCAGCCAGAATATCACGTGGACGGTGCCTGAAGGTGGCGGCGGACCCGTGTATCCGGGCATGTGATGACGGCGCGATATCGAGGGGCTGAACCGTGACCGACCCATCGCCCCAAAATGTCATCACCCTACGCCCGTTCCTGCCCGGTGATCGGTTTCTGCTCAACCGGTGGCTGGGCGAGGCGCACGTGATCGCCTGGTTCGGGTCACGCTCGGCAGCCGACGCTGAATTGGCGATGGCGCAATCGAGCCCGTCGTCGCTGGTCCGGATCATCGAGCGCGATGGTTTGCCGATCGGCTATGCCCAAGCTTTCGATGTCGGCGTCACCGGTGGCGTGCGGCCGGCCGCCATGCCTGCGGGCAGCTATGAGGCTGACGTCTTCATCGGGGCTGAGCCCTACCGGGGCAAAGGCTTTGGCGCGACGGCCTTGAGTTTACTGCGAGATGAAGTGTTTGGCCAAACGTTCGCCGTTGCCTTTGGCGTGATTGTGCCGGTCAGGAACAAAATCGCCGTGCGCATGATCGAGCGCGCCGGGTTTATCTGGCGCGAGGTCTGTCATGATCCGATGCTCGGGCCCTGCTGGGTGATGACATCCGAGCGTGGGCGCGGGTGAAGCATGTGGTTCTCAGCACCGTGGCAGCCAATGACGACCTTCATCGTATCGGAACTTTCAGAGACGCTGGCTTTGGCACGCGCAGCATTGACGGCAAGTCCCCGCGGATTGGGGCTCGGACGATCGATGCCAGATGCCGAACTCCACTTCGGCGTAGATTCTGTCAGACCTTGTTCCATAGCTCGTCAAGCGTGAAGCGCGCCAGATGGCCGACGTTCCTCGTCGCAATGATGGCGGCAGTCGAAAAAGCGACGGGGGTCTGTGCAGCCAGGATCACGTCCCCATCGAGGGCCGCGTTCGCAGCAGTCGGTTGGCCGGTCTTGCGCGCCTCGGCCCAGAGTTCAGCCGCCTTGCGCATGGCTGGTGTCGAGATTGGCAGGTAATCCGCGATCGATAAGAGATCCTCAAGGTGCCTCAGCCCTTGCAACTTACCGGCACGGACCAATTCGCGTCGCAATTCGTAGTCCGCAATCTCTGGCACCACGATCTTGTGGCCACGTGACAGGACACTTGTGAACCAAACGCGACATGCCGTTGTTTGCAGTGTCATTTTTGGGTTGGTCAGCAATCCAAGCGGGCCAGTGTCGAGGACCACCACCGTCACCACGTCTTACCCTTGAGTTCGGTGGGGAAGTGTTGACGATACCCCTTGCGCTCCTGGTTTAGCGCCGCGACGATCGTTTCGAACGTGTCATCGTCAGAATTGCTCTTGTCCTCTTCCGCCCATTTGCGGAAAAGGTCAGAAGCCAGCGCCGCCTTGCGTTCGCGTTCCAGGGCATCTGCAACCATCGTCTCCGCAAGGCGCTCAGGCGCTACGCCGCGCTTTTCGGCCTGCGCACGCACAAAGCGCTCGTCGTCGGCGCCAAGGGTGATGGTGATGTCCATGCTGGGGCTACACCTTTCAATTATTACACCGTACCACATTTGAAGGATGCAGTGAAGGTGGGTTACGACACATCAATCCAACCTAACTTTCGGCTTTCGCTGCAGTGTACGGTAGCGGCGACGTTGCGCTGAGGTATTTGCGTATTTCAGAATACGCTGGATCCTTATCTCCAAACCATTGCTCAAACAGGTAGATCGAGTCAGAGAACGATGAGTGATCTGGAATCTGTTCCTCTTTGAGGTATCTCAGGTACTTGATCACTTCGGGATTGCGGAGAGTTCGCGACGCGATGTGGCGGATGCTACCAAGATCATCCTTAGAAACTAATCCATCGCGCAATAGCTTTCCCACATAGGTCAGCTTGTAAAGCAACCGATCTAAGTGTAATTCGTCAGCACTCTGCGCGAACCCGTTTGGGTCGGATATAAAGTCTTGATAGTCGAGCTTGTAGAAAAAATCTCGCTCCCTATCGTCTTCGAGAAAACGTCCAGTCAAATCGAAAATGAAGCGCGCCCTGACTGCCTGAGCTTCTCTGAGACCGCCGTCGTAGGCAACGGCGATACCGACGCGGCCAGTGATCCCAAGGATAGCGGTTACTACCGCGTGTGCAGTCACTTCCAGCGGTGCAAGAATTACTCCGCCGCCGCCTGCGTGTAACCGAGAGCCAGGTTCAGCTTATGAAGGAGGTCGACGGCCGCCGCCGGAATGTTTGTCCCCGGGCCGAACACGGCTTTGGCGCCGGCGGCAAAGAGTGCGGCGTAATCGCCCGGCGGAATGACGCCGCCGACAACGATCATGATGTCCGGACGGCCTTCGGCTGTGAGCGCGGCCTTCAAGTCCGGGACCAGGGTGAGGTGG
>JAYSUN010000105.1:0-6017 GCA_043719045.1 Hyphomicrobiaceae bacterium
CTCGCCCAACACGCCGACTGGATCTTCATGCTCGTGCGCACGGATCCCGAAGCCAAGAAACAGCTCGGCATCTCGTTCCTGTTGATCGACATGAAGACCCCAGGCGTCACCGTGCGCCCGATCCAGACCATCGACGGTGGCCATGAGGTGAACGAGGTCTTTTTCTCAGACGTGAAAGTGCCAGTCGCAAACCTCGTGGGTCAGGAACATCGCGGATGGGACTGCGCCAAGTTTCTGCTCGGCAATGAACGCACGGGAATTGCCCGCGTTGGCCTGTCCAAGCAACGCCTGAGCCGCATTAAGCAATTGGCCTCGAAGGTGATGTCCGGCGATAAGCCGATGCTGCAGGACGAGCGCTTTGCCGAAAAAATTGCAGCCGTCGAAGTCGAGCTGAAAGCGCTTGAGATGACGCAATTGCGCATTCTGTCCGAGGACAGCAAACGTCGCTCCAACATGCCGAACCCGGCATCTTCGATCCTGAAGATCAAAGGCTCGGAAATTCAGCAGGCGACGACGGAGCTGTTGCTCGAATTGGCCGGACCGTTGGCTGTGCCATATGTCGAGGACGATGCCGAATTCGGCACCGGCGACAGTTGGGCCGCGCCTGCAGCGCCCGGTTATTTCAACTTCCGCAAAGTTTCGATCTACGGTGGCTCGAATGAAATCCAGCGCAACATCATCGCCAAAGCGGTGTTGGGGTTCTGAAATTCGCTTGCAGTGCCTGGATCTTATGCAGCCGCGCAACGCTTCACGTTGTGCGGCTGTGCTAGTTGCAGCGCATGTTTGAGCCGCGACGCGCGCGTGATTGACGCTCTGGCCGCGGTTCGCCATACTGCGCAGTTCGCAGGTGCGAGACGAACCGCAACCACCCATTGCGCCCGACAGGAGACACCGTCCATGATGCGCCAGTACGAGCTCACTGAGCGCGTGCTGAAGTACAATCCGAAAGCGGACGAGGCCCTCCTCAACCGCGCGTACGTCTATGCTATGAAGGCTCATGGCAACCAGAAGCGGCGCAACGGGGACCCGTATTTCTCGCACCCGCTCGAAGTAGCAGCCATTCTCACAGACCTGAAACTTGACGATGCGACCATCGCGACGGCTCTGCTGCACGATGTCATCGAGGATACTGAGGTCACCAAGGCCGATATTGACAAGTATTTCGGCGGTGAAATCGGGACCTTGGTCGAAGGCCTGACCAACATCAAGAAACTGGATTTGGCGACCAGGAAAGCTGAGCAGGCCGAAAACTTTCGCAAACTGCTGCTCGCAATTTCGAGCGATGTTCGTGTGCTTTTGGTCAAGCTCGCCGACCGCTTGCACAATATGCGGACGCTCGAACACAACAGTCTGGAAAGCCGCCGGCGCAATTCGGAAGAGACGCTCGAAATATATGCTCCGTTGGCTGGTCGAATGGGCATGCAAGGTGTCCGCGATGAGCTGGAGCAATTGGCGTTCCGGTGGCTAAATCCGGACGGCTTCGCGACTGTCAATGCCAAGCTGGACGATTTGCGCGCACGCAATGCCGGTTTGATAGGCGACATCAAGGCAGCACTTGAAGCTAAATTTATCGCGGCGGGCATCAAGGCCGAAGTTTCAGGTCGGGAAAAGAAGCCTTACTCCATCTGGCGAAAAATGGAGAACCGCCAGATTGCTATGGAGCAGTTATCCGACATCTACGGCTTTCGAGCAATGGTTGGAGGCGTCGATGAGTGCTACCGGGCGCTCGGCGTCGTCCATGGCACTTGGCGGGCCGTGCCCGGTCGGTTCAAA
The DNA here is from genome assembly GCA_043719045.1 of Hyphomicrobiaceae bacterium. Lineage (GTDB taxonomy): Bacteria > Pseudomonadota > Alphaproteobacteria > Rhizobiales > Hyphomicrobiaceae > JABFRJ01. The sequence goes on from JAYSUN010000105.1 coordinate 1,774, forward strand.
GATTACATTTCAACACCGAAGCAGAACAACTATCAGTCGATTCACACCACGTTCGTCGGCCCGCGGAACCAACGGGTCGAACTGCAGATCCGCACCAGCGACATGCATGGCGTCGCCGAACTTGGAATCGCTGCCCACGCATTGTACAAGGATCAGCTTGGCGGCGGTTCGCCGACCGCGCCGACGATTGCCGGGGCAGCGACCAGCGCTCCACCGCGCGACAACCCTTATGTCTGGTTGCGAACGATGGTCGAAAGTGTGCTCGACGGCTCGAATTCCGAGGACTTTCTGGAGCACACCAAGCTTGAGCTGTTCCATGATCAGGTCTTCAGTTTCACGCCAAAGGGCCGCATCATCGCGTTGCCGCGCGGCGCAACCCCCATTGATTTCGCCTACGCCGTACATACCGATGTTGGCAACGGTTGCATCGGGGCGCTTGTCAATGGTCGGCAATTGCCTCTGACAACGACACTCCGCAACGGCGACGAAGTCGTCATACTCACTGCCAAGAACCATGTGCCGCCGGCTGCTTGGGAAAAAATTGCGATCACAGGCCGTGCACGTGCCGCCATCCGTCGGGCTTCACGCGATGCCTTGCGCCGCCAATATGCTGAGCTGGGCAAGCGCCTTGTCGAGTCCGCTGCGGAACGTCTTGGCCTCGCGTATCAGGATGAGCGCTTGAAAAAAGCCCTACCCCGCCTTGGCCAGCGTAGCGTCGATGACGTCCACGTGGCAGTCGGGCGCAATGAGCTGCCACCCAATGATGTCCTCCGTGCCATTTTCCCTGAGGCCACCATTGCCGAACCTGTGGCGGGGCCGCGCCCTGCCAATCGCCATGTCCGTGCGCCAGCCGAAGACGGTTGGTTTAATCTGGCGAAAGTCATGAGTTTGAAATTTCGCTGGCCTGGGCATAGCGCTGCTCCAACACCCGCGTCGCATGACGAAGACACATTGGCCCGAATTGGTCCTGCGATCCCGATTCGAGGCCTCAAGAATGATGTGCCGGTGACTTGGGAAGATGGCGGCGCGGTACCAGGCGATCGCATCGTTGGCGTCCTAAATGGCAATGAAGGAGTTCATATCTACCAAATTCATTCACCCAAGCTCGCCGATGTCGAACACGAGCGCTGGATTGATGTCACGTGGGATACGAACCCTGAGAAGCCCGAGCGGTTCCCGGCAAAAATCAGAGTTACCGTCTTGAACAAGCCGGGCACGCTCGCGCAGGTCGCCCAGGTCATCGGCGAAGCTGACGGCAATATTGACAGCCTGCGCATGACAAATCGGGCCGCGGATTTTACCGATATGCTCATCGAACTTGAAGTTTGGGACCTAACCCACCTCAACGAGATCATCGCTGGCTTGAAGGCCAAACCAGCCGTGAGCAAAGTCGTCCGCATTTTCCAATGATCATCCCAGTCTGGAGACCGATATGAAAGGTATGATCTTGGCTGGAGGAACCGGAACGCGGCTCTATCCTGCAACCCGGGCCATCAGCAAACAGCTGCTACCGATTTACAACAAGCCCATGATCTATTTCCCGTTGAGCACGCTGATGCTGGCTGGAATCCGCGATGTCTTGATCATTACAACACCGCACGAGCAGTTTTTGTTTCAAAACTTGCTGGGCGATGGCCGCCAATGGGGCATCGACATCAGCTATGCGGCACAGCCCTCCCCAGACGGACTGGCACAAGCCTTCATCATCGGAAAAACATTCATCGGCACATCGCCCTGTGCGCTCGTGCTCGGTGACAATATTTTTTATGGACATGGCCTTACAGCCCATTTGCGCCGCGCTGCCGCACAACTCAGTGGGGCAACGATTTTTGCCTATCGGGTTCGGGATCCCGAACGCTATGGGGTGGTCGCGTTTGATGCCAATGGCATGGCAATATCCATTGAGGAAAAGCCCGCGAAACCGAAATCAAACTTTGCTGTCACTGGCCTCTATTTCTATGATAATGCCGTCATTGACATTGCCGCGGCAGTCAAACCGTCGGCCCGTGGTGAGTTGGAGATTACTTCTGTCAACGCAGCTTACCTTGAGCGCGGCACGTTGCACGTCGAGCAGTTGGGCCGCGGGTACTGCTGGTTCGACACGGGCACACATCAGTCGTTGCTTGATGCCGGCGGCTTCATGCATACACTTCAGCAACGGCAGGGTGTTGAAGTCGCATGCCTCGAAGAAATTGCCTACGAGGCGGACTGGATCACGGCCGATGACGTCTTGAAGGCAGCAAATACAATGCAGAAAAGCGACTACGGTCAATATCTCGAAGCCTTGGTGCGTGAATCATGAGTTTGCCCGTCACCACGAAGATGATTTCAGCAGCAGCCGATCGCATCGCGCCGCACATTCGGCGCACGCCACTCCTGACCGTCGCCGGTGACGACCTTGGCATCGACTATAACGCCTACTTAAAACTTGAGTTTCTGCAGCATGCGGGCTCCTTCAAGCCACGTGGCGCATTCAACAACCTGTTGTCGGCAGCGGCAATTCCAGTGGCTGGGATCGCCGCAGCATCTGGCGGCAATCATGGCGCAGCCGTAGCATTTGCCGCGCAGCGACTGGGCCATAGGGCAACGATATTCGTTCCGGAAATTTCCAGTCCTGCAAAAATCGCGGCGATTCGCTCGTTTGGTGCGGACGTCCGAGTTGGTGGCGCACGGTACAATGATGCGCTCGACGCCTGCGATGCCTTTGTCGAAGCCACCGGCGCCATGTCCGTGCATGCTTATGATACAGCACTCACCATTGCAGGACAGGGCACTCTGGCCCAAGAATGGGAACATCAGGCGGCGGTCGATTTGCCGGATACGGTGCTCGTCGCCGTCGGCGGCGGTGGCCTCATTGCCGGCATGGGTGCCTGGTGGCACGGCCGCGTGAAAGTTGTCGGTGTCGAACCAGTGGGATCGCGCGCACTCCATGCCGCCATGGCCGCAGGTCGGCCGGTCGATGTCACGGTTGACTCAATAGCCGGCGATTCCCTTGGCGCGAAACGAGCCGGTGATCTCGTCTATGCCATCGCCAAGTCCTGTGTTGACCATGTGGTTCTTGTCGACGACACAGCCATCGTCCAGGCCCAAAAGTCACTCTGGCAGACCTTGCGGATCGCGTCCGAGCCGGGTGGCGCGGCAGCCTTAGCGGCCTTGCTGTCAGGCGCCTACAAACCCGCATCTGATGAGCGCGTCGGCGTGCTCTTGTGCGGCGCGAACGTGGCACTCTCAACCTTGTGAAGTCTGAACATAGCGCAGCAACCAGACGCGAACCGCGCTGGATAGATTAGTCTCGCCACGCGTTTCATCAATCTCGGCCACCAATTGTGCCAACGGCATCCGCCGCTCACCAGCGGCTTGCTTCAAAACGGACCAGAACTCTGGCTCGAGTGAAATCGAGGTTGCATGTCCGGAAATCCGGAACGAGCGCTTGATCGGACGCATTGTCTGACCGGTCATAACGCGTCGTCAGTGTCACGCTTGTGACCAGCAAGAACCTTCGCCCTGCGCTCAATCTCAGCTGTTGCTTGAAGCTTCTCAGCCTTGGTCTGGCTGAAGGCTGCGCGATTTTCAGCCGCCGTTTGCTCCTGGCAGATCCGCGCTTTCTGCTTGCGAACGCGTCGCAGATTTATGATTTCAGCAGCCATGGCGCGTGATCCCCTTGCGTAGTGACGCGCTTTGGTTGTCGCATTTTCTGCGGTTAACCCAACGCCACTGAACCTAAAAATGCCCGTGAATTGTGCCAGTTTCAACAATTTTCGCCAAGTGTCTGTCGGCGTTCAGCACCCTTGGGACGATTTTGGGATCGGCGGGGCCGGCGGTCGCAACATGGGTAGGCCGGTGTCAGGCCGTCGAGTACGCCGCGAGGACGGATGAACTTGCAGGTGTCCTGCCAGTCGTCGACGCGCGTATCGAGCTCGGTGATAGCGCTTGGCGTGACCGTGCAAGTGGGCCTGTTGCCAGCGGTCGACGAGCGCGGTGCAGACCACGAATCTGCAGAGGTGATCTCCGGCTGGCATTGATTTGTCGACCAAGCCGACGGCGATCCGTGATTCAGGTGACGTTCGTCTCAGATGTGTTTGAACGTGGTCACGCCCCATTGTGACACCGATCATGGTCCGCTTCTGTGTCCTGCTTGCCCGGTCGACGATGCCGGCGACGACGCCCGCCGTCGCAGCGTCGAGGCGTCGCGATCGAGTTCTGGACGTGACGCTCAGACCGGAGCGGGGGAGCCTCGGGGTCGA
>JAYSUN010000106.1:0-2204 GCA_043719045.1 Hyphomicrobiaceae bacterium
TCAACCGGGCGTTGCGCGTAGATATCTCCTTCGTCAATGCCTTTGGCCAGCGCATGCCAGGTGACGCCGTGCTGCGTTTCGCCGGCAAGAATCGCCCAGGACGGCGCATTCAGCCCCGCGTACCGGGGAAGCGGACCATCGTGAAAATTTGCCGCACCCTCGGCCGCCTTGCCCCATATGGACTCGGGTACGATATGAAGATTCGCGATGCCGAAGAACCAATCGTAATGGGTTGCCGCAAGCCGTTGTTCAAGATCGCGGCCATGAGCATGCACGGGAATGCTGAGGGGCGCCGCCCACCTGCGAATAGATTCTTCGCCGGTGACGATCGCGGTGATCTGGTGGCCGCGGGAACGCAGGATTTCCGCGCATTGAATGAGCAGGGACTGATCCCCCATCAGCAGGCATGTGATCTTGGTTTGTGGCATTGCCGATCCCTTTTATTCCTCAATGAACTTGCTTGGCGCTGGAAGCGTAGTTTATCCCCCTGGCGCCGTCGGAACCACGGTATGTGAAGTTCTATTTTGACAGCTTGCAAGGCGGGATGAAAATGAGAGAACATTCGGGCCAGCCATTCAGCGGCGATGACATGCACTTGACGCATGACCGCAGTTTATGGTTCACAAATCGTAAACGCTGCGAATTCCGGAATCAGCAGTCCGGGTTGAGCAGTCTGATTGCGCCATGATCAAACAATGCTCTTGAGCTAAATACCAACTCCCTCATGTCCAATCCAGAATCGAACGAGTCCGACATCGCCATCGTGGGCATGGCTGCTCATCTGCCTGGGGCGCGCAGTATCGACGAATACTGGCGCAATGTCCGCGATGGCGTCGAGGCAATTCAGACTTACACCGAAGACGAACTCCTGGCTGAAGGCGAGCCGCCCGAGAACCTGCGTCACCCGAACTATGTCCGCTCCGGCGGACCGCTGCCCGGAATGGAGATGTTCGACGGCGAATTTTTCGGCTTTTCCCCCAAAGAATCGGCAATCATGGACCCGCAGCATCGACATTTTCTGGAGTGCGCCTGGGAGGCGTTGGAAAATGCCGGTCATCCGCCGGAGCGGTTCAAGGGGCCGATCGGAATTTTCGGCGGCTGCGGGATGGGTAGTTACCTCTACTTCAATCTCTGCTCGAATCCGGATCTGGTCGATTCGGTTGGATTGTTCCTTCTGCGTCACACCGGCAACGACAAGGATTTTCTGGTCACGCGCGTTTCTTATTTGCTCGACCTGAAAGGGCCGAGCGTCAATATCCAGACGGCCTGTTCGACATCGCTGGTTGCCACGCATCTCGCCTGCCAGAGTCTGCTCTCGCACGAGTGCGACATGGCTCTAGCAGGCGGGGTAACCATCGAGATTCCGCACCGGCGGGGGTATTTCTACCGGGAAGGAGAAGTGTTGTCTCCGGACGGACACTGTCATGCATTCGATCATCGCGGGCAGGGCACAGTGTTCGGCAGCGGCGCAGGCATTGTTGTCCTGCGGCGGCTGAGTGACGCAATCGCGGATGGGGATTTCATTCATGCCGTCATCAAGGGGTCGGCAATAAACAACGATGGCGCCAGCAAGGCCGGTTACCTTGCTCCCAGCGTTGACGGTCAGTCGGCGGCGATGGCCGAAGCGCATGCGCTCGCGAACGTCAGTCCGGCCACCATCGACTACATTGAATGCCACGGCACCGGAACCTACATCGGAGATCCAATCGAGATCGCCGCACTCACGCTGGCTTTTCGCCAGCAGACCGAGGACGTGGGCTTTTGCCGGATTGGTTCGGTCAAAACCAATATCGGGCATCTGGATACCGCCGCCGGCGTCGCCAGTCTGATCAAGGCAGCGCTCGCGCTGCAACATCGCCAGATACCGCCAAGTCTGAATTTCGAGAAACCCAACCCGACCATCGATTTCGCCACCAGCCCCTTTATTGTCAATGACCGGCTGACCGAATGGCGCCGGCGCACCCCATCGTCTCCACGGCGGGCGGCGGTCAACTCACTCGGCGTTGGCGGCACCAACGCCTACATGGTGCTCGAGGAAGCGCCAGAGCGCGCCAGTTCATCCGCGCCGAAGCGCGCCTTCCAGCTGCTGACCTTGAGCGCCCGAAGCAAGAAGTCGCTCGATGAGTATCAGAAGCGCCTGGCAGCCCATCTGCGCGAAAACCCGGGCCAGAACTTCGCCGATGTTGCCTATTCCCTGCATCAGG
>JAYSUN010000107.1:0-6014 GCA_043719045.1 Hyphomicrobiaceae bacterium
TCCGCGAGCCGCGGCCCGGCATCTGCAGATTTCAGCCGATAGTAGTCACGGAGACATGTTGCAGTGGCCACACCGAGCGCACGAGCTGCGATGGTCAGAAGCTGGCGCTGAGCGTCATGCTCATGTGGGGTTGGCCGGTTGACGATTTCTGCTGGCAACACGCGCTCGGTCAGGTCGTAAACCCGCTCAAAGGTGGCGCGTCGCGTGGCAGTCGTGACGATTCCGGCCCAGAACAACCACTCAACCGCGCGCTTGCTGTCAGACCATCCCCACCAGCCACCGGTCTTCGTGCCGGAACCACCCAGCTCTTGTGCCGAGATCGCGCCACGATCTGAGATTTCGCGGCGGACCGACTCGATAAAGGCGCGCTTTTCCAGGCCAAACGCGGCAAGGCCGGTATAGATGCCGTGGTTGCGCTCGGCCCGCGCCATCCGCCAGCGGAACAGCGGCTGCATAGCGATCGGCAGCAGCGACGCTTCGTGGCCCCAGTACTCGAACAGGACGCGCTTCTGGCCATCGTAAGCAAGCGTTTCAAGATCGGTGGTTTGGTAGCGACCAAGCCTTGAGAAGGCTGGTAAGGTATGGGCTCGTGCCAGAACATTGACAGAGTCGATCTGCAGCACGCCCAATCGCTCCACCATGCGGCGCAAAGTCGAACGCGATGCTTCTTTGGTCTCACGGTTTGAAGTGAAGCCCTGGGCTGCAAGTGTGATCCGGCGCGACTCCACCAGGGACAGCGTTTCGCGCGCCATTATACGCCATCCGGAAGCAGACCCGGCAACATCGGCATGTCGTTTTTGATTTTCGGAAGTGCAACTCTGACGCCTTCCAGCTGCAGCAATGTGTCTTTGGTGGCTGTCCCGCCCGGCGCTGAAAACCCACCCATCTTGCGCCCGGCCGCAAGCACGCGGTGGCAAGGCACAACAACCGGAACCGGATTGCGACTCATGGCTTGGCCAATGGCTTGTGCAGCTCCAGGCGAGCCAATTTGGGTTGCGAGCGACCCATAGGTCGTAGTTTGCCCGCGCGGGACTTCGCGGAGGGCCGCGTAAACCGAGCAGTGAAACTCGGGGACTCCGCTCAAATCCAGCGGTAAGCCGTCAAGATTGACCGGTGCGCCAGACGCATAGGCTTGCAAGAGCTTGATAGACTCATCAATTGCGCCTGGTTGTTGCGTTCGTTTCGCCTGTTGCAAACCGCGCGTCAGCCGAAAAGCCGTGTCTGCTTCATCTGTGCCCGGCAATTGCAAACGGGCCAGACCAACCTCCGTCCAGGCCACACCCCAGACCCCAAGTTCGGTGTCGAACAAAGCATAACTGGTCGGCGCCAGGATGATGGTGTTCGATGCCATCTGCCGTCACTCACGATTGAAAAACAAACCGATGATGAGTGTGATCAGTCCCATCACTGCGCGCGCGGCGATGGTGAAAAACATGAGAACGATCGTGCTTTCATGCAGGACCAGACGCGCAATGATTTCGCCATCAGGCCAGGCACTGAACGAAACGAGGTTGTCCCTGATCAGTGCGGCTTGCTTAAACAGCTGCAGCAGGAACGGCCGTTGGTAGACCGCGCAATAGGCCAACGCACCAACTGCGACGACCAACGACAATGCGACATTGCCAAGAGAGAGGAAATAGCGTGCGATCAACCAATGCATCTGTCACCCTCGAACTGCCCCGCACGTCGGGGGTGTTAACTCAGCAGTTGCAGCTGTAGCACCGCCAGCGGCTATATCAACAGCTACGTCAACACACCGCTTGCACCGCTGACCGATGGAGTTGTGTCAAATGCCGGGTGCTTGTCCACGAGGCAGCCGAAATGCTTAGTCTAGTTTGATACGTGCAACTCTTGAGGCGACCATGCAAACAACTATCCTGCCAACACCCCCACTGAAAGTGCTGGCGACCGGCCTACGCTTTCCAGAAGGCCCCGTCTGGATGCCGGATGGGTCGGTTGTGCTGGTCGAGATTGAAGCTAAGCGGCTGATCCGGGTGGCAGCCGACGGTCAGAAATCGGTGGTCGCCCAAATGACTGGCGGGCCGAATGGCGCGGCACGGGGCGCCGATGGCATGATCTACGTTACCAACAATGGTGGCTTCCATTGGCGCGAGAACGCCCACGGCCTGTTTCCGGTTCTGCAGGCCGAAGACTACTCCGGCGGGCGCCTCGAGCGTGTTGACCCGACGACTGGCCGCATTCAAGTGCTTTACTCTGACTGCAATGGCCTGGGCCTGCGCGGGCCCAATGACCTCGTCTTGGATGCCAACGGCGACATCTATTTCACAGATCTCGGCAAGACGAGAGCCACGGAGATCGACCGCGGCGGCGTGTATTTCGCCAAACGCGATGGCTCACACATCGTCCAGGTTGCTGGACCGACCTTTACGGCAAATGGCTGCAGCTTGTCGCCCGACGGCACGACCTTGTACTTTGCCGAGACGGAAAGTGCACGCGTGTGGGCTGTAGATCTCAGCGCCCCAGGCGTTCCGATCCGGCAGCCATTTCCATCGCCCAATGGCGCGCGCTTTATCGCTCAATGCGGCGGAGCCTATCAGCGCTTTGACAGCATGGCTGTCGATGCTGCCGGCAATATCTGCGTGGCAACGCTCATCAACGGCGGCATTTCGATTCTCAGTCCAGATGGCGCATCCGTCCGCTTCATCCCGATGCCAGATTTTATGCCGACCAATGTCTGTTTCGGCGGGCCTGACTTGGCGACGGCATTTGTGACGTTGTCGGCTGCGGGCAAGCTGGTTTCCTTCGATTGGCGCCAAGCGGTGGGCACCGTCGGTTTGAAGCTGCATGACGGGATCGCTTGACGGTTTGGATCGATCGTCCGATTCGTGCTGGTTGGCTCAAATTGATCAGTGTTTACGATCAAACGGCCGTTCGTCGCTCGCAGCCTTGACGCGATTCTGACGTGACAACGCCACGATTCAGCGCGATGATGCAACATGGTGGCCAAAAGGTCGCCGCGTCCGATGGCGGTTGCGTTCTCTGTCAATTCAGGGCTACGCGTCGGGCATCATCATCCAGGGAGTGACTTGATGAAGAAGTCTTTGTTTTCGGGCGTCGCTGCAGCGGCATTGCTCGCGTTTTCGGGCGTAGCCAGCGCTCAGGTAAAAATCGGCGTTGTCGGACCACTGACTGGCCCAAACGCAGCCTTCGGCGCGCAGCTCAAGAACGGCGCGGAACAGGCGGCTGCTGATATCAATGCCAAGGGTGGCATCAACGGCCAGAAAATTGAGTTGCTGTTCGGTGACGACGTGTCGGATCCGAAACAGGGCGTCTCGGTTGCCAACAAAATGGTCGGCGACGGCGTCAAGCTGATCGTGGGTCCGTTCAACTCGGGCGTGACCATGCCAGCATCAGAAGTGTATGCTGAGAACGGCGCGCTGTTGATCACGCCATCAGCCACCAACCCGAAGATCACCGAGCGCGGTCTGTGGAACGTGTTCCGCACCTGCGGTCGCGATGACCAGCAGGGCGAAGTTGCCGGCCTCTATCTTGGTACCGGCGGTGGCAAAGGCAAGAAAGTTGCGATCGTCCATGACAAAACGACCTACGGCAAAGGCCTCGCCGACGAAACCCAGAAATATTACAACAAAGCTGGTGGCAAGGAAGTTTTGTATGAAGGCGTGAACACTGGCGAGAAGGACTTCTCGGCTCTGGTTGGTAAAATCAAGCAATCCGGTGCCGAAATCGTCTACTGGGGTGGCTTGCATACTGAAGGTGGTCTGATCGTTCGCCAGATGCGAGACGCTGGCGTTACCGCCGTCATGATGTCAGGCGACGGCATCACCGACAGCGAGTTCGCAGCCATTGGTGGCCCAGCCGTCGAAGGCACACTGATGACCTTCCCGCCCGAGCCACGTAAGCGTCCTGAAGCCGCAGCCGTCTTGAAGAAGTTTGAAGAACGCAAGTTCGACCCACAGGCGTACACTCTGTATACTTACGCAGCGGTTGAAATCATTGCCCAGGCTGCTGCCGCGATCAAAGGCGTTGATCCCAAAGCTCTCGCGGCTGAAATGCGCGGTGGCAAGGCTTACAAAACTGTCATCGGTGACATCGCGTTCGACAAGAAGGGTGACATCACCCGCCCGGACTACGTGATGTATACATGGAAGAAGGGTGCCGACGGCAAGATCACTTACGTGCAGAACTAAGCACTAACTTGAACTTCTGATTTCGGAAAAGGCGGCCCTTGCGAGCCGCCTTTTTTTATTTGAAATTACAACAGCAAGCGGGCGAGAACAATGACGATGATCGCGCCGATGGCACCCTGTATGATGCTGTCGACCAAGCCATTGCCCGTCAGACGGACGCCTGCCGCGTTGATCAACCAACCGCCGACGATACCCCCGATGAGACCCGCGATCAGGAGGCCAATGAGGCCGCCTCTGACACCGCCTACAACCAAACTGCCGAGCCAACCGGCTGCAATACCGATCAAGGCTTGGACGAGCAGACGTTGAATTTGTGGATCCATTGCGAGATCTCCTTTTGCTCGAGCGTCGCGTGGCCAGACCAGACGCTCGCCTGAACCATCCCGGCGAATCAGCCACGGCTCACTGTTATGATCGTTCAATTTATTGTCGCAGTCGAGTCGCCCATATTGCAGATGCGAACACCGATCATCCAACAGCCCCGGAAAACTCGATCAAAAGGCGCGCTACGGCCTCGGGCTGCTCTTGCTGTACCCAGTGGCCGGCACCGGCGAGCAAATGGCTACCCGCCATGCTCGTGCACACGCGAGTCTGCATCGCCTCATAGGCGCCGGGTGACTGATAGACACCCCAATCGCTCTGTCCGGCGATGAACATCGAGGGCACATCGATCGTCCGATCAGCAAACACTTCCAGTTCGGCCGTAGAACTCTCGAGCATCCGACAGCGGTACCATTGCAGCCCGCCCTGGAATCCGTTGCGGGTGTATTCCTCCGCATAAACAGCCAGCTCAGTGTCAGTCAGCCATTTACAAGCCGCGATCTCTTGAAGAGATGGCATCTCGGCTGCGACTGTTTCTGCCATCGTCTGGTCCCGTAACATGATGTAGTATGTCGGCATCTTTGCCAACTCACTCGCTGTCCAACTCGCAAGGCGAAACGGTACGTTGTCTGCCCAGTCCGCGCTCTTGTGATGATAGTAGGCACGCAGGAAGGCATGAACGCCTGGCGCACAATCACCCATGTCAGCCGCCGCGGAGCGCGTCGAGTAGTACCAATGGTAGTGCTTTCGCGCAGGATCGAGCCGACCAAGTTGTTCATGGATGGTGTTGACCGGCGCATCAGGACGTACGGCCGGATCGTCTATTGCAGGCGGGCCCGAAAATGGCGCGCTCATCAATACGACTCGCCGGAATACATCCGGCCGTAACAGAGCGCTCCAGGCCGCGACCGGAGAACCAAAGTCATGTCCTACCAAACAATGAACTTGAGCGTGACCGAGTGCCTTCACGAGGCCGAGGGTATCGCGAACCAGATTTAGGAAACGGAATGAGGCGAGATCGCCATCATAGGCGTGATCCCATCCGATCGTGCGGCCATAACCGCGCTGATCAGGGGCAACCACATGATAGCCGGCTGCTGCCAGTGGCAACATCACTTTGCGCCAACTGTAGGCTAGCTCCGGAAAGCCATGCAGAAGCAATACAAGTGGCCGGCCGGGCGTTTCGAAGCCCGCCTCCAACACATGCATCGTCAAGCCGTTGACGCCTGCCAGAACGCGCGAGCGAATGCCACGAGGGAGCGTACTCGGACCATAGAGGACATTGGGGTTCATCGGCAACGACTCCACAGCTTGGGTAGGTTTAGCACACTCCGCAAAATAACTGCTTCCAATTGTCGGGTTCAGCTGCCTCATCTTGCTCAGTCGTCACCTCCGCGGAGGCGGAGGCCCAAGCAAGGATCAGCGAGTTCTTCGGTGCGATTGATCTCTTTGGATCAGCGCGTTATCTATCGCGACGCTGTGCGTGCCGAGGGTTGCTTGGGTACCCGCCCCATCTGCTGGCGC
>JAYSUN010000108.1:0-2201 GCA_043719045.1 Hyphomicrobiaceae bacterium
CCGCAAACACGTCCGGGGCAATGATGGCCGGCGCATCGGCAAAAATCTGTTCGGCATCAGCCTTCTCGCGGCGTGTCTTGCTGTCGACGTGATTGAACCGCCAACGACCGCCGTAGACTGGGTTAGTCAGCAGTTGATGGATGGTGCCGTTGCCCCACATGCCGCCTTTGCGGGTCCGATAGCCGCGCTCGTTCAGCCAGGTCGCGACAGCCTTGGTCCCCATCGGCGGGCTGCCTTCGTGGCCGCCCACGACCAGCTTGAAGATGAGTTGGACTTGCTCGGCTTCAACCGGATCGATCTCCAGCCGCTTCTTCACCCGTGCGCCACGCTTCTCGACCTCCACGGTGCGATAACCGAACGGTGCCGTCGACCCGTTCCAAAATCCCTGGCGCGCGTTCTCCTTCATCGACCGCAAAACGTGCTTGGCGTTTTCCTTCGACTGATATTCGTCGAACAGCGAGATCACCTGTCGCATCATGACCTGCGCGGGATCGTCACCCAGCTCCTGCGTCATCGAAACCAGCTTCACGCCATGCTTGGCCAGTTTCCGGACGTAGAATTCGAGGCCGAACGCATCGCGAAAAAACCGCGAGTACGAATGCACGATGATGACATCGAATTCGCCGTCGCCATCGCAGGCCCGTTCAATCATGCGCTGGAATTCTGGCCGTTTATCATCCATCGCCGAAGCGCCGGGCTCCACATACTCGGCCGCGACAGTCCAGCCCCGCGCGGCAACCCAATTTGCTGTCTGCGCGCGTTGATCCGGGATCGACAGGTCGTGTTCGGCCTGTCGTCCAGTTGATACGCGCAAGTAGAGGGCCGCACGCAGCTCGGGCGCAGGCGCCTCGGATTTTGACTTCGAACGAGGCGTCGGCGCGTGCATGGCATCACCCTACTTGTCGTCGGATTTCGACGTGTTGGATTGCTTTACTATGGCAGAGTTGATGAGTTCGTCACAGGCGTCCGACAGCTCCCGCCACTTGGCCTCGCTCTCCCGTCGTTTGGCTTCCAATTCGGCCAGATGTTGCCGGGCCATCATCCGACCAAGCTCCCGGGCCAACTCGGCCATCAGCTTTTTGCTCGGCTCTTTGCCGCCCGGATTGGTTTCGTCTTCAGTCCATTGGATCTCGATGTCGACAGGTGGACGTCTGCTCTTTTTTCTCATGACGTGATCCTTGCTTTCGCTGTTGATCGGCAATTCGTGTCGGTTGGTACGGGCATGCCGAGCACCACATCCAAGATGTCGCTCATGTACCGCTCGATGGCGTCGATTTCGGAAAGGCTGATGGCTGTGCCGCCGGGCAGATCGTTGGTGATTATGAGCACCTGATCGTCCCACTCGACGCCGACAGTTGGCGCGGCACACGGAGTGTCCGAGTGCCACGTCAGCATTTCAGCGATGTTTGAGGTCTTCCCCATCAGCCTCGTCCGCTTATCGACGGACAAGAGCTACGGACGCGGCGCGGGCGATAAAAGAAATCAGCTTCAAATCAGGCTGCTATCAGGTACTTCTTCGCTGTGAGTTCAGCGCGGGCGGGCACTACACCGAGCGCAGAAGAAATAGATGATATCAAGTTGATGTCGTGCATGCCGTTTTTCGGCGCTGTATAAACGTCCCATGATCGCAAAATGCGGCTCAGTCGACGCCGGAAGAAATGAAATGGAGAGGACAGCCGCGCAAGCAGCGAGCAGAAAAAGGATCACAATAAGGAATGGGGTTGTTCCCTACGCGGCGAGAGCGAGGTCACGTGACTGCCGCACAACAAAACGCGGAGCCGACGGCCTCGCAGGAAAGACGTGCACGACATTGTTGACTGGTTGCATGCCCGTGATTTGAACCAACAGCGGGCAACCCCAGTGTTTTCGGCCTTTCGACCCGCAACCAACTACACAGATCGCTTAACACTTAAGCAAAATCAATAACTTGTGCCGTTGGTCCAAATCAGTGAGGGCAGCACCTGCCAACAAGCCTGCGAAGCTGAACTTGGGCAGGTGGCACACCCGCAGTGGACTGCTGGCGCTTCGCGTAATTCGACTATTTCACTTGTTCTGTCATTGTGGTATGGTCTTTTACGAAGGAGAGCGCCATGCCCCGCACCGACACCACGCCCACCATCCCGTCCGACCAGGATGCGCTGCTCGCCCGTGAGGCCAGCCGGGCCATCGCGACCCAGCATGCCGACATGGGCTCGCTCAAG
>JAYSUN010000109.1:0-5993 GCA_043719045.1 Hyphomicrobiaceae bacterium
CGATCGATGGGTGCCAATGTGATCGCTTCAAAGCCCAACATGTCGCGATCACCTCCAACGATCTGGCTCGGCTCGGTAACAACTTCGAGGTTTTCGATCCGAATCCCATAGGCGCCAGTTTTGTAGTATCCAGGCTCATTAGAGACGATCATGCCGGGCTCTAAAGCCGCCATGCCGCGCTTGGAGATGGATTGCGGCCCCTCATGAACGCCGAGGTAACTGCCGACTCCATGACCGGTGCCATGATCAAAATCGAAGCCTGCCTGCCACAATGCATGGCGCGCTAATGTATCCAACTGAACGCCTCGAGTCCCCTTCGGAAAACGCGCGGAAGCAATGGCGATGTGGCCCTTCAGAACGAGCGTAAAGCGTTCGCACATCTCGCGCGTCGGCTGACCAATGGCGATGGTCCGCGTGATATCGGTTGTGCCGTCTTGATACTGACCGCCGGAGTCGACCAGAAAAAGTTCACCCGGGCGCAGTTTGCGATTTGTTGCTGTGGTGACCCGGTAGTGAACGATCGCCGCATTCGGACCGGAACCCGAGATGGTGTCAAACGCTATCTCCTTGAGTTTCTGAGTTTCCGCCCGCAACTGCTCAAGCTTTTGGACGGCAGTCATTTCATCGATCCCGCCAGAGCCGGCCTCACGGTCGAGCCACGCCAAAAATCGGACGACCGCAACACCGTCACGGATATGGGCAGCCCGTGCGCCAGCGAGTTCTGCAGCCGTTTTGCAGGCCTTCGGCAAGATGCATGGGTCGACCGCCGAACGGGCCGATTTGCCGAGCTTGCGATAGAACCAATCGGCGGCGCTGGCGGCATCGAGGCGGACGCGCTTGTTGGCACTTTTCAACTCCGCGAGTCGCGCGCCAAGCTGAGTTGCCGACAGTACTTTCACGAGGGCTGAAAGATGGCCTTCCGCATCCCGCGTAACCTTTGCCGCATCGACAAACAGTTCTGGCTTGCCAACCGTCGGCACAATCATAAACGCGAGCACTGTCGGATTGTGCGGGATGTCCGAGCCGCGAATATTCAGCAGCCAACAGATTGAGTCAGGCAGGGTCAATACGACAGCGTCATGACCTTCAGCTTTCAAAGCTTTTTGGAGATCCGCAATCTTGGTCTCGGCTGCTCCACCAGTGAGCACCAAAGGTTGAACTATGATCGGGCCGACAGGATCGCTTGGCCGGTCCGCCCCCCACACCGTATCAACCGGGTTTTTCGTCAGCGGTTTGAGCTTAAAGCCTTTGGCCGCCCCATCCTTACGGGTCGTCTCAATGACGCCACCCGAATGCAACCAGGGATCATAGCCGATGACGCCGCCGGATGGCAGCTTGCGCCCCAACCACTGCAGCCAATCATTGGCGACACTGTCGACGATCTCAAATGTTTTCGTGTCGATCTGTGATTG
This sequence comes from Hyphomicrobiaceae bacterium, assembly GCA_043719045.1. GTDB lineage: Bacteria > Pseudomonadota > Alphaproteobacteria > Rhizobiales > Hyphomicrobiaceae > JABFRJ01. The sequence goes on from JAYSUN010000109.1 coordinate 1,413, forward strand.
AGCTTGCAGCGTGTAACGGCCATCAGTGAACAGCGCCGCCGACTTTTTCAGTACCACTGCAAAGCCGGCTGAGCCGGAAAAGCCGGTGAGCCATTTGAGACGCTCAGCGCCGGGTGGCACATATTCACCTTGATGGGCATCGGCGCGCGGCACCAAGACGACATCGATCCCAAGCTCGATCATCAGCGAACGTAGGGACTTCACGCGCGCAGGGCCCAGTTCCGGAGTGGCATCAGAGTCGAACGTCTGGAACATCGTTGGCTGTCCGGTAAAACTGCGTTGTCGGTTCATACGCGGGCGTTTCGGCCGTCGCAAACGAATCGGTCTCTGACGGTTACAGCTGCAATTTCCTCAATTGTGAACAAATCATTGCGGGCCCTGCGACAAATCCAACGCACATGCGCAACATGCAGCGCTGCACTGCAACATAATCTCTTTCGCAGCTGCGAGTTTGAGCCTAGATATGGTTCAGAACCTGCGGAACCGGCGGCGCTCTTGCCCGAGCGCATTGTTTGCATTGCGTGCTCGCAATCGCATCCTTGCCGGGCTCCAGCGGCTCCAAAACACCCTGTTTCACTTGCACGCCGGAAACGTTTTCGGCGGCCACTAGAGGTTTGTCTCATGAAAGCCAGCACTCTCCACCCGGCGTCAGGACTGGACGCTGACATCAACCAGTCCCAGCCGCTGCATTGGGTTCGCAACTTTCTCGGTAGACTGCGCAAGGCCGGATCGGATCGGGCACTCCGCCGCCAACTCTCTGAAATGGATGATAGCCTGCTACGTGATATCGGCATCAGTGAAGATGAAATCTGGCGCGTGCGCGCTCAGCAGAGCTTTATGCCTCGTGCCTGGCACTAAGCCACACTCGCCTATTGCTTGAAGATTTGACGACTGACGCCCGGTTTGCTGTCCGCCTCACGGCCCGCAGACCGGGCGAACGCGTTCAGGACACCTGTCGCTGCTTGACGAGCACTGAACCGTGATGCACCGGACACGTGCAACACAGGAGGTTCGACCATGATGGTTCGACAGTTTTCATTGGCTGGAAAAGTCGCGCTCGTCACCGGCGGGAACGGTGGTATTGGTCTTGGCATGGCCCGCGGCCTGGCCCAAGCGGGCGCCAACATCGTCATTGCGGGACAGCAAGCTGCAAAAAGCGCAGCAGCCGCGGCAGAACTTTCAACGCTTGGGATTAAAACCGCGATTGTTACCGTCAATGTCGCTGACGATGCCAGCTGCAAGGCAATGATTGCCGAGACGATCACGCGCATGGGGCGCCTCGACATTCTGGTCAATAACGCGGGTATCAACATCCGCAAGCCACCAGATCAAATGTCACCCGCTGAATGGCGCCAAGTGCTGTCAATCAATCTCGATGGCGCGTTTTATTGCAGCCATGCGGCTTATCCCGAACTCAAGCGCAATGGGGGCGGCAAGATCATCAACATCGGATCGATGTTATCGATTTTCGGAACATCCTTTGCGCCGGCCTACGCAGCGTCCAAAGGTGGCATCGTGCAGCTAACCAAGTCACTTGCGACTGCATGGGCTAAAGACAAAATTCAAGTTAACGCGATTCTGCCGGGTTGGATCGATACCGATTTGACGAAGCGCGCGCGTCAAGAGGTGGCCGGCTTACATGACAAGGTGCTCGATCGCACGCCGGCTGGACGTTGGGGCGATCCAGCGGATTTCTCCGGTGCCGCAATTTTCCTCGCATCGGGGGCGTCGGATTTTATCACTGGCGCCAGTTTGGTGATTGATGGCGGTTTCTCTATCCAAGGGTGAGCCGCGGGCTGCAAACGGACACTAATCGGACTGGCAAATGTAACCCGCCCCTGGTATTGCGTGCCACATCTTTCAAAAGCCGAGCCCGCCCGTGACCCGCACCGCAACGATCGATCGTCAGACCAAAGAAACCAAGATAAAAGCCACGGTCAATCTGGATGGGACCGGCGAGTACCAGATTGATACCGGTATCGGTTTTCTCGATCACATGCTCGAGCAGGTGGCTCGCCATGCGCTGATCGACATCACCTTGAAGGCAAAAGGTGATCTGCACATTGATTTCCACCACACCACTGAAGATAGCGGTATCGTCTTGGGCCAGGCGATTGCCAAGGCGATGGGCGATAAGCAGGGCATCACCCGATACGCCGCGGTGCATTTGCCGATGGACGAAACTCTGACGCGCGTCGCGCTCGACGTGTCCGGGCGGCCGTATCTGATCTGGAACGTCAAATTCAGCCGCGATAAACTCGGCGAAATGGATACCGAACTGTTCCGCGAGTGGTTTCAGGCCTTTGCCCAGAACGCGAGGATCACGCTGCATATCGAAACGCTGTACGGTGAAAACAATCACCACATCGCGGAGACATGCTTTAAGGGGCTTGCTCGCGCGCTGCGCGTAGCGCTGACGGTCGATCCCCGTCAGTCCGGTCGAGTGCCGTCGACGAAGGGGACGCTGAGTATTTGACGGGTCCAGCAGTGGCCGGCCAAACTACTGCAGCAGCCGGTCGAGGATGAAGCCCTGATGCGGCTTAGCGGCATCGCCGGCTTTCTTGCCTTGGCCGCTGTCGGCGGTCGCGGTTTTTTCAGGATCAGGTGCGGCGCCAGCGGCTTTCGGCGTTTCAAGCGAACCTCGCACACCACATCCAGCCAGTCCGGTGGCAATCAAAGCCAGCACAAAAAGGGTGGAACGGGTCACGTGCACATATCCTGATCAGCGTCGCAAAACGCATCTCTTGCCAAGCCAACCCCAGCAACCTGCGAAACGCTAGCTGCCTTTCGTGGTAATTTCCAGCCGTTTGATCCAGGCTGCTGCCATTTTACTCACGTTCTGTGGCGCGGTTCCCCCATGGCTCACTCGACTTTTGACTGAGTTTTCAACGCTCAAGACCGTAAATACATCGGCTGTGATGCGCGGTTCGACAGCCTGCATGGCACCCAACGAGAGTTGCTCCAACGCCACACCTTGCATTTCCGCGGCCTTCACCAGCGAGCCGGTCACGTGATGCGCGTCGCGAAACGGTATTTTCAACGTCCTGACGAGCCAGTCGGCCAAGTCGGTTGCAGTCGAGTATCCGCTGCCGGCAGCGGCGTGTAGGCGCTCGTGCACAGGCTCCAGATCGATCATCATGCCATTCATCGCAGCCACTGCGACCGTAAAATTGCGGATCGCGTCAAAGGTCATTTCCTTGTCTTCTTGCATGTCCTTTGAGTAGGTCAGCGGCAATCCCTTCATCACCATCAATAGACTTTGAAAACTGGCGGCGATGCGGGCAACCTTGGCACGGCAGAGTTCAGCTGCATCAGGATTGCGCTTCTGCGGCATGATCGAGGACCCGGTGGTCCATTGATCCGTTAAAGTTACAAAGCCGAATTGAGGCGTCATCCAGATCACAATTTCTTCAGACAGCCGCGAAATGTGCATCGCACAGATCGACAAGGCGGCGAGCGTTTCCAAGGCAAAATCTCGGTCTGCAACTGTGTCGAGCGAGTTATCGGTGGGCTTATCAAAACCAAGCATTTTCGCCGTTGCATGACGGTCGATCGGGAACGACGTGCCGGCCAGGGCTGCCGCTCCCAATGGACATTCGTTCATGCGCCGACGCGCATCCTGCAGGCGGCCGCGATCACGGGCGAACATCTCGACATAGGCCAACAGATGATGGCCAAAAGTAACGGGTTGGGCCGGCTGCAGATGGGTAAACCCTGGCATGATCACACTCGCATGCTGCGCGGCCTTGTCTGCCAACGTGCGCATCAAGGTTGCCAGCGCCACATCCGCCGCATCGACGGCGTCGCGGACGTACATGCGGAAATCCAATGCCACCTGATCATTGCGCGAGCGTGCGGTATGCAGCCGGCCGGCCGTTGGCCCAATGATCTTGGCCAACCGCTGCTCGACATTCATGTGGATGTCCTCAAACGCCGTCGAAAACACAAAAGCGCCGCTTGCAATTTCGGCCGCCACCTGGTCGAGGCCTTGCTGAATCTGGGCCTCATCGGCTGCCGAGAGAATGCCTTGCGAGGCGAGCATCGCGGCGTGCGCCTTCGAGCCACGAATGTCTTGTGGCGCCATGACTTTGTCAAAACCAATGGAAGCGTTGATCTCCGTCATCAGCTCAGACGGGGACATCGAAAATCGGCCGCCCCACATGGCGTTGGCGGCACCGGCTTGGTCGTTTTTAGGATCGGTGACCATAATAGAATCTCGCGCATGAAGTTGCAGCCGTCCATGTGCCCCAGGGCCGCTGATGTGTCAAAGTCGGCCGTCGACGACGCGTTCGGCTCAGTCGGCCGCCAATTGCTCAATCAGATTGGCAAACAGCGTGGTGCGGGGCACGATGGATGAGACCAGAATGTGCTCTTCGTGGGTGTGCGCGCCATCCCCCATCAAGCCTAGACCATCGAGCGTGGCAATACCGAGTGCCCCCGTAAAATTGCCGTCGGAGCCGCCACCGTGTTGACCGTGAGGCAACTTGAATCCGATATCCTTGGCAATTCGCTGGGCCCGCTCATAAAGTCCCATGGTCGCCGAATTGGCGAGCCAAAGTGGCCGGACTGGACCGCGCTCGA
>JAYSUN010000110.1:0-5968 GCA_043719045.1 Hyphomicrobiaceae bacterium
GACGCAGAAAGGCCAGAAACGCCGCCCCGCGACCTCGCAAAAACAGCTTCCGCCGGGAAGCGGGCGGGACGGCGGACGTCTTTTTCAACAGCCTGCTAGTGCCTGATTGGGTCCAAACTTCGGGGACAATGAGGCCATCATGCGGCTTCGACAAAAGTCGAACTCGAGCCGAACAGTCGACCATGCCCTTGGCTCTATTCAGCCGCCGCACGCTGCAATGTGAATTGGTTGACCAGCGAGCGCACCTGCGCAGGCCGCACCGGCTTGCGCAACAGGGCACAACCAAACAAGCGTGCATCCCGCGCGAGGTCAGCTGACGTATCGGCCGTGATGATCGCTGCCGGGATGTTCGCGCCCAAGCGCACCCGCACCGCCGAAACCGCATCGAGCCCATTGCCGTCATCAAGATGGAAATCGGCAAACACGAGCGCGGGTTGCACATCTCCTGAGAACAGCACGTCGAGCGCAGCCTTGATCCCGATCGCCGTATGCACGGTGCAACCCCACCCCGTCAGTAACGTCCGCATGCTATCGAGGATGGCAGGCTCATTGTCGATGACCAACACACTGACACCGTCAAACACCGAACGGACCGGAGCTTGCCTCGGCTGTACCGTCGGCAAAATCACATGTGTTGCCAGCGCCGGTGCCCGGGGCACCACAACTGTAAACGTCGAACCGCGGCCAACGATTGAAGCAACCCCGACGTCGTGACCCAACAGCCGTGTCACTCGATCCACGATCGATAGACCGAGACCTAAGCCCATTTTTTCCGCCTCCGAATTCGGCAGCCGGGAGAACTCGTGAAAAATGACGTGACGCATGCTGTCGGGGATACCGGTACCGGTGTCGGTCACCTGCAGCACGACGCTGCCGAGCCCAACAACGCCAGGCTCATTCGCCCCCCGGCGTCGCGCGCCCAACACCACACCACCACGTCGCGTGTATTTCAGCGCATTCGAAACGAGGTTTTGCAGGACGCGCCGCAGCATGCGCCGATCAGACCTGACCCACAGCGAGGTTTTCATCACGGTCAGCGAGAGACCACGGGCCGTCGCCAACGGCGCAAATTCGACTTTCAGCTGATCGAAAATACTCTGTAACGGAAACATCGTCATCTCCGGCTGCATCCGGCCGATGTCGATGCGGGCGATATCCATGACAGCCGTCAGAATTTCTTCAACGGCATCCAGCGAGGTGCTGATGCTCTTGTTGATGTGGATTTGCTCAGCGTCTGTCAGCCGGTCGAGCATACTATGGGTATAAAGGCGTGCCGCATTGAGCGGCTGCATCACGTCGTGACTGACGGCTGAGAGGAAGCGAGTTTTGTCTTGGTTGGCTTCGTTTGCACGTTGCGTCTCGGCCAGCAGCTTCTGATTCATCAGAGTGACATCGTTGGTGCGCAATGCGACCCGTGCTTCAAGTTCGCTGTTGGTGCGTTTCAGCGCGTCAGCGGCCGCCCACCGCTCGGTGACATCGGCAAAAGTTGTCACGATCCCGCCTTGTGGCATCGGCGCCGAGCGGATCTCCAACACACGCCGGCCACCATCGACGATGTCAATGAAGGTATCTCCCGACGCCGTCAAACGAGCAAAGCGATCTTTGACAAATGCGACAGTTGTCACATCGTCCAGGCCCTTCTGTTGGGCAATCAAGCGCAGGAGAGTTGTCAACTGGACTCCGACCTGCCCATACTTTGGTGCCAGCCGCAACAACTCCCGGAACTGCCGATTCCATGATGTCAACGTCATGTCCTGATCGAACACTGCAATGCCGTCGCGCACCTGGTCCAGTGCGGTCTGCAACAGATCGCGATTGAATTGCAGGGCGTCGGGCAAAGTATCCAAAAGGCTGACCGCCTCCGGCTCCCGCACGTCGCCGCGGCGAAGCAGCAATGTCATGATGAGGCGCGACGATGCAGCACCAACCGCGCTGCTCAACAAATGCTCGGCATATCGCAGCTGCGCGCCATCGACCTGCGCGGCACGATCAATCTTGATGCTGTGATGGCTCTGAAAATTCTCGAACGACCGTTGGGCGCGATCCGCACCCAAAAAGCGAGTGACGGTATTCCACAGCTCATCGACTGTAACCGACACCGACCCCGCAAGCGCCGGTAACCCTGGGTCCGGTCGATCCGAGAGCCGATCAATGGGCAACCGCACGCCACTGCCGAAAGCGAAAGCTGCCGCTTGCTGCCGTTCCGCAACACTCGGATACTTCTGCAGCGACACGAATATGAAGATCAGAACGTTGGCCGTCAGGCTCCACAGGACGCCATGCGGCAACGGTTCGAGTTCAACGCCGAAAAGTGCACGTGGTGCCAGAAAGCCAAGACCGAACGGGCCGACATCTACGAAGCTCCGGGCCACAAGGCCCGCGTCCGCCAGCCATGGCACAATCAAAGTGTAGGCCCAGACCGCGAAGCCCGCGAGCATGCCAGCGATGGCACCGGAGGCAGTCCCAGAGCGCCAGAAAAAGCTGGCCAGAAACGGCGGCGCCAACTGCGCAATGGCGGCGAACGAGACCAACCCGATACTCGCCAGACCCTGGCTGAACCCGAGCATCCGATAACTAAAATAACCCAGCATGATGATCAGAAAGATCGCTGCACGCCGCATCAACACGAGGCGGCCGGAGACATCGTCGTGGACACCACTCTCTCTTCGGACTCTCACCATCAATGGCACCAGGAGGCCGTTGCTGACCATGATCGCCAAGGCCACACTGTCCACGATCACCATCGCAGTCGCGGCCGATAGACCACCAATGAATGCCAACAGCACCATGCCTTGCGCGTTGTAGTATTGTGGCAGCACGAGCATGAAAGTATCCGGCGCCGTTCCCTTCGGCAGCACCAGCAGGCCTGCGGACGCAATCGGCAGCACGAAGATGTTGATGGCGATCAGATACAGAGGGAACAGCCAAGCTGCTGTCTTGATTTCGGCCGGACTTCTGCTTTCAACAACGGTGACGTGAAACTGGCGCGGCAACAGCAAAATTGCAAAAAAGCTCAGCAGCGTGACCGTAATCCACGTCGGCCATTGGATGCCATGCGCAAACAAAAGGCTCAGGTTGGCGTTGCTCCTGATCTCCGCAAGCAATGTCGCCGGACTGCCGAACACCTGCAGCGTGACGAACAAACCAACGGCCAGGAAAGCCACCAGCTTGATGATGCTTTCGATCGCCACGGCCAGCATCATGCCGTCCTGGTGCTCGGTTGCCGCAATGTTACGGGTTCCAAACAAGATCGCGAACACGGCGAGAACCACGGCCACCAACAGCGCGGGATCAACCAAGGTCGGCAAGGTTGCAAGGGTTGCAGGTCCAAGGACGATGTCGACCGAGAACACAACGGCCTTGAGCTGCAGCGCAATGTACGGCAGCGTCCCGATCACCGAGATGATCGTCGCGGCGACAGCGACACCCTGACTTTTGCCGTAGCGGGCGGACAAGAAATCCGGGACCGAGGTGAGATTCTGGCTCTTCGCAATCCGCACGATGTGCTGGATCAACGGCGAACACAGCGCGAAGGCAATAATGGCGCCCAAGTACACCGGGACAAAATTGTAGCCGGTATTGGCGGCCAGACCGACGCTGCCAAAGAAGGTCCAGGAGGTGCAAAACACGCCGAGAGAGCAGGCATACAGGATTGGCCGCCCAACCTTACCGGTTCCGGCAAGCGCCTTGCGGCGACTCAAAATGTCACCGATCCATGCCAGCGCGAACAACGCACCAACATAGGCAAAAGCCAGACCAATCAAAATCCAGCCCGGTGTCATCGAGTTTGAGCCACGGACATCGTTTGTTCCAACGACGGCTCACATCGAAGAACGGTCCAGCCCTTAGCCAAACCAACCCCAGGAGCCGCCGCACCGCCCTCACCCCGGCCCTATGCCGGTCGATAGCAAAGCATTGTGCTCAAGCCGTGGCCTTGGCGCAATCACAAAAACAGCCATCGTGGGCTCGAAGAGGTGTTTGAGGATCAAGGCTTTGGAAGCGCTTGTCGCGGGGGCTCTGCGCCGGTCGACAAAGCCTCACCGTCACCGAGACAGATCGCCAGCATGGCGGTCAGATCAAAAATGATCCCAACCACTGCGCGCAAATTTGACTGGTGTTCCATCCGCCCCAGCGATGACCGCGCCGGCGCCAGCTGCCACATCGCCGACCCGCGTGACAGTGACGCCGTCGGCTGCGGCCATAGCCTGGAATGCCGAGGCAACGCCCGCCGGCACCGTGCACAGGATCTCGTAGTCATCGCCGGCTGAAAGCAAGCGCCCATGCCAGGTGCCATCAGCCGCAATCACGGCGGAAGCTGGCAGACTTAAAGGCACCGCCGCAGCCTCGATCCGACCGGCGACGCCGCTTGCACGACACATCCGGTCAAAATCTTTGGCGAGCCCATCGGAGAGATCCATCGCAGCCGTCGCATGCGCAAGCAGAGCGCGACGCAAACCCAATCGCGGCTGCGGGCGCAGGTACCGATCCAGCACATGCGCGCGCGCCGCCTCAGCAATCGGCCAGGTTTGAGCGACTTCAGCTTGGCTGCGCACCAGCAAGCCCAACGCCGCGTCGCCGATCGTGCCGGTGACGAAGACGGCATCACCCGGCTCAGCCCCGGTGCGACGGACCATTTGCCCATGAGGCACCGTCCCGACCGCCGTAATCCCGATGCTGATCGGCCCCGCCGCCCGGTCCGTATCGCCACCGATCAAATGACAGCCGAACGCCGTTTGGGCTGCACGCAACCCATCGGCAAAGCGCCGCATCCAGTCATCACCCGGCGCATCTGGAAACGACAGCGCGGCAAGATAAACAAGTGGCGTCGCAGCCTTGGCTGAGAGATCCGACACATTCACCGCGAGTGCTTTCCAGGCGATGTCCTCCGGCCAGTCATCGGCAAAAAAATGCACACCCGCGCGCACCGGATCGGTCTTGATCACGAGATCCATGCCGGCTGGCGGCGCGATCGCGGCACAATCGTCAACCAGCCCAAACGCGCCGGGGTAGCCGGTCGCCAATGGCGCCAGATAGGTTTGGATCATGGCTTCTTCGCCAGGATTGCGAGTTTGGGTCATCGTGCTGGCGTGCCCAGCCGGGTGGTTCAAGTCAAGCCTGGGGCTGGCAATTTAACTGGCGATCACCGTTGACTGGATGCGCCTGACGCCAGCCTTGGCCATCGATGCCCAGGCTTTGGCCAGCGAGCCATTGGCATCAATGCCGCGGCATGCATCCTCAATGACGGTGGCGGCCATCCCAAGTTTGCGGGCATCCATCGCGGTCCACGCAACGCAGAAATCGGTAGCCAAACCAACCACGTAAACCGAACGGATATTGCGGCCACGCAGATAGCCATCGAGACCCGTTTTGATCTTGCCGTCAGCTTCGAGGAACGCCGAATAGCTGTCGACCTTGGGGTTGAAACCCTTCCGGATCACGAGTTGCGCATGCGCAATATCGATACCCTTGTGGATCGCAGCGCCGTCGGTGCCTTGCACACAATGATCGGGCCATAGCACTTGATTGCCATAGGGCAGCTTGATCGCATCGAACGGTTTCTTGCCGGCATGTTGCGAGGCAAACGAAATATGGTTGGCGGTATGCCAATCTTGGGTCAGAACGACGTTTTGAAAACTCTTGGCGAGTTTGTTGATCAGCGGAATAACCGCGTCCCCATCTTTGACCGCAAGGCTGCCACCGGGGGTAAAGCAATTCTGCACGTCGACAACAATCAGAGCCGTGTCGGCTCCAGGCTTGATCGTCGCCACCGGTTTTTGTTGCGCCAATGCTGCGGGCATCAGCAGTCCCGCACCCAGCGCACCCGCGCCGGTCAAGAGTGCGCGGCGGGACACAGCAGCAGACATGGTCATCACGGCCTCCAGAACGAACAACGCTGGCAACAGTCTGCACGCGGCAAACGCGGATGGGAAGGGCCTTGATGCCCAATCATCGCCGCTTCATGCGCCCG
>JAYSUN010000012.1:0-6790 GCA_043719045.1 Hyphomicrobiaceae bacterium
TCGTATAAGGCGCGTTTGATGTGGCGCCGCAACAGCTGGAGATGTTACGCTTCCAGGCCGGACAGCTCGCTTGGCGGCCCAAAAGTTCACGGTGTCTTGGCCGACCCTGACGGTGCCGTCGTTGCTTTCGTAGCAACCTCAGCCTCGCGCTTCTTCTCGATGTCGTACGCTGCACGATTATAAGGTGTGCCGGACTTTTCTGCGACGTCCCGCACCACAGCCCAATCGACTTTGTAGGTGATCGGGAAGAACCGGTCATTGCCGTTGAATTCCTTCTGCATCTCAGGAGGAAAGCGAAATGCGAAGAAGCACGACTTCAGCTTGGCCGCCACATCGGGCTTCAAGTCGTGAGCGTGAGAGTAGGCTGACGACGGAAAGATCGGGCTGCGGTACAGCACGCGTAAATCGTCAGACTTGATCGTGCCTCGGGCGATCATGCGCTCATGGACATTGCTTGCGGTGGCGGCCATATCGTAGTCGCCGAGAATGGTGCCAAGAATGGATTTGTCATGACCGCCTGACATCAGCGGTTTGTAGTCCTCGCCCGGCCTCAAACCCTGATCAGGGAACAATACAAGCGGGGCCAAGTGTCCGGAATTCGATGACGGGGCCGTGTGTGCCACGCGCTTACCCTTCAAATCCGAAAGCGCTTGATACGGGCTTGACGATTTGACCATCGCTTGCAGCGTATAGCCACTGACCTTGTTGGCGGTCCCGTGCGCGGCAAATGGTACTGCTCCAGCGAGATTGACCGCAAACCCGGTTGGCCCCGTTGAGAACGCTGCAAAATGCAGCCGACCTGAACGCATCGCCTCGATTTGTGCCGAGTTTGATTGCACTGGATAGTAGATGATCTTTTTACCGGTGCAGGTCACCAGATAGTCGGTGAAGGTTTTGAAGACATTGGCATAGATAGCGGGATCCTCAACCGGCGTGTAGGCCCAAACGAGCGCCGAGGGGTCGCGATGCTTGGCGGTGTCGGTCGGCACGTCAGCAACCAGATCCCGGTCGGCGTCACAATACTGGGTGTCGAGTTGCCCGCGGTTGGGGCAAAGATCCTGGGCGACCGCGTGCGGGATCACGGTTGCGGTCGCGAGCCAGCCGACAAGCGTTGCTTTGATCATTCGCATGGCCCTTTTTGAAACTCGCAATTTGCTTGTCGCTCTCCGTTTGCCGCTCGTCGATGTGCGAACGGCTTAGACCGTACCGTCGACCATCGCCTCAATCAGCATTGGGCCTGAGCGGGCGAACGCGCCGGACAACGCGGCTTTAAGTCGGCCTGGGTCGGTCACCCGCTCGGCTGGCATGCCCATCGAATGCGCGAGACCGACAAAGTCGACCGGTGGATTAGCGAAGTCCATGCCGACATACGCACGCGAGCCGTGGAATGCAGTCAAACGTTGCTTGATAATGCGATAACCCCCGTTGTTCGGAATGACCACGGTGAGTGGGAGTTCATGATGGGCTGCCGTCCACAATGACTGGATCGAGTACATGGCGCTGCCGTCGCCGATAAAGGCTGCCGTCCTGCGTTTCGGATTGGCCAATGAAGCCCCGACGGCCGCGGGCAAACCCCAGCCAATGCCACCGGATGCGAGACCATGGAAGTTATGCCGATCGCGGTATTCATACAAATGCGACATGTAACGGCCGGAGGTCAGCGACTCGTCGATCATGATCGCGTCGCGCGGCAGCGCCTCAATCAACTGCAACAGGAGCCAATCCGGATTGATCGGGACCTGGCCGGACGTTGCCGCGATCTCTGTGACAAGCGACGCGCGGCGCGACGACCAGTTTTTCGGCACCAGCGCCTCGATCCGAGTTTTGGCGAGTGCCAGAAGTTTCGCCCCGCCGTGTTTCGCAAGCGTTGCCGACAACGCCAACGACGTCTCGCGGACATCGCCTTGGACGCCGATTTCGACGGCATAGTTTTTGGCGATGTCCCAGTCGACGAGGCCAAATTGGACGATGGGCAAAGTCTCAGGCAACGGCGATGTTTCACTGTAGACGGACATTCGCAACGGGTCCGTACCGACGGCAATCATCAGATCATACGGCTCCAGCAGCTTGCGTGTGCTTGCCTGTTGGCGGGTCAATGCCCCAAGAAAGACGGGTGAGCGCGATGGAAAGTGCGCGCCATAGGCAATGGTTTGCTGGTGCACGGGACAGCCGAATGCCAGTGCGAGCGCTTCAACCGCGGCAAACGCGTCACTTTTGACGACCTCGTCGCCAACGATCATGACCGGGCGCTCGGCTGCAAGAATGCGCTTGGCGAGGCGATCGAGTGTCGCGTCGGACGGACGCGTACGGGTGTCGACGCGGGACGACGCCATCAGGTCAAGCGCGCCCTCCATGTTGAGAATGTCGCCGGGCAATGAAATGAACACTGGCCCCATGGGTGGCGTGGTCGCGATTTTGGCGGCGCGACGGATGATCCGCGGTAGATCCTCAAGGCGCGTCACTTCGACAGCCCATTTGACCAGCGGTGTCGCCATATCAACCATCGGGCCGTACAGCAGTGCTTCCATCAAGCCGTGACCCTGCTCCTGTTGACCGGCGGTCAGGATCATTGGTGTGCCTGTGAACTTGGCATTGAAGAGCGAGCCCATCGCGTTGCCGAGGCCGGGCGCCACGTGCACGTTAGCCGCCACCAGTTTTCCGGTCGCGCGCGAGAACCCATCGGCCATCGCGACGACAAGGCTTTCCTGCATCGCCATAACGTAAGTCAGTTCCGGATGCTCAGCGAGAGCATGCATGATTGGCAACTCGGTCGTTCCGGGATTGCCGAACAGGTGCGTCACGCCTTCGGATTTGAGCAGTGCCAGAAAAGCTGACCGGCCGGTTGTGTGATTGGTGGGCATAGGTGCGATGGCTCCAGAAATTCAGGCTGTCGGCCAGTCGTTTTGTCGAGTTATGGCAATTCAGCTGGTTTGATCAAGCAGCCCCGGTCACGGCGCCGCGCAGACGCGCCAGGAACCGGTCCAACCAACTTGGATTGGAGACGATTTCGGCGCGCCAAAAAGACGGGCACAAGGTGGCGGCATGCGCAACTTCACCGCATAGGCCGCAGCCGACGCAGCCGTTGGTCACGTGGGCCACCGGATCGGTTTTGAGCGGGTCTGAGGCGGGCTTAACCGTCAGGGTCGGGCAGCCGGAGAGACGAATGCAAGAGTGGTCACCGGTGCAGGTGTCCTCATCAACGCCATAGCGGGTGCGCACGACACGTTGGCCTTTAGCGAGAGCGGCCGCGCGCAACGGTCGGATCCGGCGCTGGCGTTCCAATTGGCATTCGCCTTCGGCAACAATGACTTTCAAACCGGTGAATGGCGTACGGAATGCTTCAAGCAACGTCTTGCGCATCTCCGCCACTTTGTATGTGTGGACTGTCCGCAACCATTTCACACCGACGCCTTTGAGGGTGTCCTCAATGGTGGTTTCGCTGCCGGTGGCACTGCTGGCTTGGGCGATGACCTTGGCCTCTTCTTCGGGTGACGAAACGATCTCCTGCGTGCCGGTTGCCGAGGTGTAGCCGTTCTTCATGATGACGAGGATGCCATCTCCGCCATTCATCAATCGTGACGACACACCTGACAACAAACCATTGTGCCAGAATCCGCCATCACCCATGACCGCGATCGGGCGCTTCTGCTGAAAACTGGTGACGGAGGCGCTCGATGCGAGGCTCATCCCGTAACCCAGAATCGAGTTACCAAAATGAAAAGGGGTAAACGTTGCAAAGGCATGGCATCCGATGTCCGCTGAGTAATGGACTTTACCGACATCCTTCTCGGTGAGTTTCAAGGCGGTGAAAAACGGCCGCTCGGGACAGCCGGTGCAAAATGTTGGCGGGCGCGGCGGGACGTGGCCCAGCTCATCGTGTGCGATCTTTTTCAACAGCGCGATTTCGTCGGCATAACCCTGGTCGCCAATATTTCCCAGTGCCGGAACGTGAGCACGCACAAATCTGGCAACACCTGCGAGCAGAACTTCGGACGTATATTCGCCAGCCATCGGCAGCACGTCCTTGCCGGATAGTTTGACGTTGACATTGGCACGGCGCAAAATCGAGCCGACTTCGTGTTCAATGTATTCGGGTTGCCCCTCTTCAATAACCAAGACCGCCTTTTTGCCCGCGGCGAAGCGCGTGATTTCCTCTGGTACCAGCGGGTAAACCACGTTGAGGCAGAGCATCGGTAGATCAGTGTGGCCATAAGCGTCAGAAAGTCCGAGTTCTTGTAGCGCGCGGATCAAGCCATTGTAGATCCCGCCTTGGACGATCAGTCCGACATCGTTGTGGCGCCCGTTGATCCATTCATTGAGTTTATGGTCAACGATAAATTGACGCGCGGCCGGCATGCGCACGTCGTATTTTTTCTTCTCGTGTCCGTAGGTCACTGGCGGATGCGCCAAGGTTTCGTAGTCGTGCTTGGCTGGGTCAGCGAGCAAGTGCTTGGTCGAGATCTTGGGTGCGATATTGTCCTTGGCGACAAACGAGCCTTGGACGTGGCACGCGCGGATGCGCAGTTCCATCATGACCGGCGTGTTCGAAGCTTCCGAAAGCTCAAAGGCTTTCTCAACGCAGGTTACAATCGTCTTGAGGTTGGGCCTTGGGTCCATCAGCCAGATCGCAGATTTCATCGCATAAGCGTGGGTGCGCTCCTGGATGACGCTGGCACCCTCGCCGTAGTCCTCACCGATGACAATCAACGCGCCGCCTTTGACGCCGGGGGACGCGAGATTTGATAGTGCATCGGCCGCAACGTTGGTGCCGACAATAGACTTCCACGTCACGGCTCCACGCACGGGATACATGATTGATGCACCGAGCATGGCCGCGGCAGACGCTTCATTGGTGCAAGGCTCGACGTGGACACCCAATGCCGCCATTTCGTCTTTAGCTTGCACCATGACGTCAATCAG
Source organism: Hyphomicrobiaceae bacterium (assembly GCA_043719045.1). Classification (GTDB taxonomy): domain Bacteria; phylum Pseudomonadota; class Alphaproteobacteria; order Rhizobiales; family Hyphomicrobiaceae; genus JABFRJ01. Next base: position 4,921 of record JAYSUN010000012.1, read on the forward strand.
GTGGGAGATCGGCGCACCCTGATAGCCACCGACATAAGAGACGCCGGATTGCAATAGAGCCTTCGTCACCGCGAGAATCCCCTCGCCATGAAAGACTTCGCCGGCGCCAAGTTTGAGACTCTCGATTTCCTTGGCGAACGAACGTTCCATGACGGTCTCATTTTTCAATCATCTGACCGATCGGCAAGACAGATTCAGTGGGCACGGATGATAATCGGCCGCTCAATCAATCGAACCGGAATCTCGCTCTTGGCGATTAACTGAGGATTGTGAGACGGAATACTGAGTGCCCCGTTGCGCGACTGCCAGAAGTATTTGTTTGGGACCCGGTCGACGCCGATCGGATAGATCGTCAACTGATCCTTCTCGAATTTGAAACGCAGGAAGTTCTTGTAGTGTTTGATCCGCAGCGCCGCAAACGCATCTTCGGAATGCATGCGCAGGAACAGACCAGTCAGCACCCAATACAGGCCCCAGATGAAGCCACCTGCAAAGCCGCCAAGAACGATCATCTCAAAGGGGTAGAGAACGAAGCCAACGATTTGTCGAAAGGCCTTCGGCCGTAGCTTGTTTTGTTCAGAGGCAGCGATCGCCCCCTCAGGCAAGGCAACGGCGGGCGGCGCTGCGCGGCGTGTTTGCGGCCCATCATCTTTCTCGATGTTACCGAACATATCCCGCTGGGCTTTGCGGCTTTCCGAGAGTGGCTCAAGCACTTTGCGGGTGAGGGCGCCGGTCATGGACGGTTGACTGGTCGAGGTCCACAAACGATCCGCATAAACCTGAAGGCGCGGGGCGACCCAATTGTTGAGCTGGACGAACAGCAAGCCGAGCGCAAACATGGTCAGGACATGTGCCGTAAAATGCGATGTGCCGACAAAAAATTTACGCAGCACGCGCCGGACGGGATGCTTCTCGCCCGCATCGACATACCACGTCAAAAAGCCCCACAACCCTAGTAACATAAACGCCAGGGGGATCGAGACCAGCATGCCCTGGAGCAGATAAAACGGCGTATATTTGTAGACATCCCAAAAGCTTGTGTGAATGCCGATGGCATCGATTTCACCGGCTGAAATGTCGTGTTGCGTGACGAGCGCATAGAACTCCCAGGTGATGAGCCAATAAATCAGACCAATGCCTATCGCGAACGAAAAGTTGCGGAAGGGAAAGAAGACATTGCCAAGACTGAGCCACGCACTCTGAGCGCGCTCTGGGTAACACTTCGGCTCCTGCGGCTTGAGCCGCGGTTGATGCCGGCGGCCGCGAATGGCGTCCTCGACCGGCTCAATCGCATCACTGATAGCTTCACCGACACGCTCGGCGACTTGACCAACAATCGGTTTTGGACTGCCTTTCGGTCGGTTGAGGCGAAGGTCGACCGTTTCTTTGGTCCAGGCTGCCGGCGCCGGTGGACCAAAGTTCGGGCCAGCAGAAACTGGCGACGATGACTCCTGCGTCGGCCACTCGACCTTGATTGCCGTCTTTAGAACGTGGGTCGGGTGCAGAAACGAACCACCGCCACCGGCCGTAATGAAATGAACGTCGTGTTCATGGCTATAATAACGATTGTAGTGATGCCAATCGCCCGCGATGACGGCGACGATGCGCACGCCAGCCTGGCGGGCGATGGCCGTGATCTTGAAGAAGTTCTCTTCCTCGTCTTGTTGGCCGAAGTCAGACAGCAACCAGGATGGCTCGGCCATACAAATGATCAACTTGTCGCCGGCGTGCATTTGCGCAGCCATAGCCTCAAAGTAGCTGACTTGCGCGGCATCGAGAAACTTCGAGAACTGAATGTCCGTACCCCAAATCCACCAATCGTGCGGCAGCTTCATGGCCCAGTAACTGCGGTGTTGTTGGCATTGCCACC
>JAYSUN010000111.1:0-2183 GCA_043719045.1 Hyphomicrobiaceae bacterium
CGGTTGCGCTGCTTCGCTCGGCGGACCGTCACGGTGAACGCGGTCGGATGCTGCTGTTGACCTGGTACGACAACCTGACTTCCTGGGAGCGATCGCGCATGCCACACCCGGAGGCGACCACGAACTTCCGACGGCGAGCGGCTCTCGCGAAATCCGCGATCGCTTATGCGACGCGTCTGGCCGAGACCGTCAGCCGTTAGGCATTGCATCAACAGCATAGTCAACTAACGGCAACCGGTGGTCAATACGACCCGCGCATCTTACTGTGGGGGTCGTTGACGTTTCGGCCATAACCCGGCGGCCAGGACCAGTGCTGCGGTGGCAGCAAAGCCTATCGACAAGCCACTGTGCAAAAAGATCATCGGGTCACCGTCAGAAATTGCCAATGCCTGGCGCACTGATCGCTCGAAGATCGGGCCCAGAACGTAAGCAAGAATCACGATGCCGAGATCAAAGCCTTGCCGGCGGAGGAAGTAACCGACAAAGCCGAATATGACGGCGACCAGCACGTCAACCGGGTTGCCGCTATTCGAGAATACGCCGACCAGACACACGATCAAGATCATCGGCGTCAGGTAGACACGCGGGATATCCAGGATGCGGACGAACAGTCCGATCAAGGGCAGATTCAAAACCAGCAGCATGATGTTGCCGATGTACATGCTGGCGACCACGCCCCAAAACACTTCAGGTTGTCGCTCGAGGATGGTCGGGCCGGGCGTGACGCCATGAATCATGAAGGCACCCAGCAGCAGGGCGGTAATCGCGTTGGCCGGAATGCCCATGCATAACAGTGGCACAAAGGCGCCGGTTGTTCCGGCGTTGTTGGCGGCTTCCGGGCCAGCCAGTCCTTCGACCGCGCCTTTGCCAAACTCTTCCGGATTCTTCGAAAGCCTACGCTCAATCCCGTAGGACAGAAACGAAGCAATGACCGCGCCGCCACCTGGCAAGAGCCCAACCAGGAAACCGAGCACGGTTCCGCGGCCGATTGGCCCGACCGAGCGCCGTGCTTCGTCGCGGGTGGGCATAAACGCCATGAATCCTTTTGGTGGCGTGATTGTCTTCATCTGTGCTTCGCTTCGGGTGGCCATGAACAACACTTCGGAAAGGCCGAACAGACCAATCGCCAGGGGCACCAGGTTCACGCCGTCAGCCAGGGTCATGATGCCGAAGGTCAGTCGTGCCGTCATGTTCATCGGGTCACTGCCGACCGTTCCGAGCAGCAATCCGAAGGCGGCCATCAGCAATGCGCGTGGCAGCGAGCCGCCGGACATGTACGTCACCATGGAGAGTCCTGCCAGCATCATCATCGCGTACTCGGATGGACCAAAGGCGAGGACTAATTTGGCCAGTGGAGGCGATAGAAACGTGATGGCGACCACGCCCAAGGTGCCTGCAACAAAGGAGCCAACGCCAGCGATGAACAGGGCCGCGCCGGCTCGCCCCTTGCGGGCCATTTCATAGCCATCAAGACAGGTGACCACCGACGAGGCTTCACCGGGAATACGCATCAGTACTGAAGTGACGGTGCCTCCGTAGGCGACACCGTAGTAAATGCCCGACAGCATGATGATTGCTGAAGTGACGTCCATCTTGAAGGTGATCGGCAAAAGAATCGCAATCGTCGTCAGTGGCCCCAGACCTGGCAATATGCCCACCACCGTGCCCAGGAAGGCGCCGATGAAGCAGTACATCAGATTGCCAGGCGTCAGGACAATCGCAAAGCCGTTGAGCAAGCCATCCATGTGCTAGCGAACCAAGCTAAAGAAGGCCCGCTCGATCGCCGTGTTCGGTAGATCGACGCGCAGCAACCAGCCGAAACCGATCAGACCGATCGCGGCACAAATCAGTCCATAAGATATTGCCGCGAACCAGGAACGGCGCTCGGCGAAACGAACGACGATAACCGATACCGCCAGCGCGGTGATGGTGAATCCGGCAAAGGCTGAACCGAAGGCCAGCATGAGCAGACTGATTGCATATAACCTGAAGGTGCGAGTTTGGTTGCTTTGGGTATTGGCGGCTCCGGCTTCGGCGCCGTTTTCGTCAACATCGTCGTCTGCACTGCTGCTGACTTGTCCAGGCCAGATCAGTACGATGATTGCCAGCGCGGCGAAGACCCCGGCTACCAGCATCGGGAAGAGGCCAGGTCCGGGCCCCTCGATACTCCATCGCTCCAGCGA
>JAYSUN010000112.1:0-5905 GCA_043719045.1 Hyphomicrobiaceae bacterium
TTGAAGCCGAATGCCAGAATTTAAATTTTGCGGCAACCAGAGTAGCTTTAAGCACACTCCGCAAAATAACTGCTTCCAATTGTCGGGTTCAGCTGCCTCAACTTGCTCAGTCGTCACCGCCGCGGAGGCGGAGGCCCAAGCAAGGATCAGCGCGTTCTTCGGTGCGATTGATCTCTTTGAATCTGCGCGTTATCTATCGCGACGCTTTGCGTGCCGACGGTTGCTTGGGTACCCGCCCCATCTGCTGGCGCGCATACGCACGACGCGGGTCTGACGGCGGTGGGTGGGCTGGATCGGAACGAAATCGATTCACTTGTTTTGCCGCGCATCCTAAGTGTGGCGTTCATCGCGCCTTGGTTGATACCAGTCGAGCCGGACCACCGATCAACCAAGACGCGACGCCACACTCGTGCGCTTTCCGCAGGATGTGGCTCATGAAGTGCTGCTCGCATTGTCTTTGGCTAACCGGCGCCACCTAACCGGAAAATGTTCTAGCGTGCCATGCCCTGCCTCCTCATCTGAGCTCACCGATGCCCTATGCCTCAACGTTTCGCCCCGGCCTGTTTAACGGCCGCGTTGCCATTGTCACCGGCGGGGGCAGTGGCATCGGACGTTGCACCGCGCATGAACTTGCCGCGCTTGGCGCCAAGGTCGCCATCATCGGGCGGAAAGCCGAAAAGCTCGATGCCGTCAAAGCCGAAATTGCAGCCGCCGGCGGTGAGGCCGAGGGCTTTATTTGCGACATCCGCGAGGAGGACCGCGTGCGCGAAACCGTGGCGGGTGCGCTCGCCCGCTTTGGCCGCATCGATCACCTCGTCAACAATGCGGGTGGACAATTTTCGGCACCTCTGGAGAATATTTCGGCCAAGGGCTGGGATACCGTCGTGCGCAACAATCTGACCGGTGGATTTCTGTTCGCGCGCGAGACCTATACCCAATGGATGAAGACCAACGGCGGCTCCATCGTCAACATTACGGCCGACAATTGGATGGGCATGCCAATGATGGGCCACTCCGGCGCCGCCCGAGCCGGCATGGTCAACTTCACGGAAACCGCAGCTTACGAGTGGTCACATGCGAATGTCCGGGTCAATGCGGTTGCGCCGGGCTGGATCGCCTCGTCGGGCATGGATCAGTATCCGCCCGAAATGCATGCGCGCATCAAGACCTTGAAAGACATCTGCCCCCTCGGCCGCATGGGCACCGAGAGCGAAGTCTCGGCGGCAATCGTGTTTCTGTTGTCCGATGCCGCGGCCTTTATTTCAGGCAGCACGTTGCGCGTCGATGCGGCGGCCCCCAATGCCAAGGTGAGCCGACCCTTAGGTCTGCGTACGAAGGCAGCGCATCCGGAATTCAACGGGTTTCACCTGGCAGAAAAGCCAAAAGTGCTGCGCGAGGAGTGAAACCGCGCCGTTCACTCAGCTGCCGTCGGCAGCGTTTTCTTGGCACGCGCGGACTTGCGCGGTTTCGTCTCAGCCGCAGCCGCACGCTCGCGCTCTGCTGCTTCAATCGCCGGGCGCCCACGCGGGTCCGCGCCACGTCCAACCGTGTAATCGCCGTCAGGGAACCGATCGAGCCAACCGTGAGGTGGCGTGACAGCGGTTGATATCGTGCCGCGGCGTTCCAAATATCAAAATACTCACCAACAAGAATTTCAGAATGGGTGACGCCCACTCTCAAGAACTTCAAGTGAAAGCCGTCTTCGGTCGCACCCTCAGTGGTGACGAGGTAACGCTCAGGCGAAATAGTTACAACATGCTCAATAATGCGACTTTCCGTCATCTTCGTCACGCCCCCTCGCTCCCGGTGCGCCAACCCCTATCGCCCTTCGGCGACGGCCACGCCTTTGTCGCCGATGAAGGCGATGCGGATCATGTTGGTGGCGCCGGGTGAGCCAAGGGGCACGCCAGCCGTGATGATAACGCCTTCGCCCGAACGCACGAAGTTCTCTTCGAAGGCGATGCGGCAGGCTTTGCGCACCATGTCAGCCTGGTTTTCCGGATCGCTGGTCAACACACAATGCACACCCCAGACCATCGATAGCCGCCGCGCAGTCGCGAGTACCGGCGTCAAGCCGATGACTGGCAAACCCGGTCGTTCACGGGCCACGCGCATCGCTGTAGACCCGGTTGCCGTGTAGCAAATGATGCCCGCCAGTTTCAGCGTATCGGCAACGGCATGGGCTGCAGCGGCAATGGCATCGGCACCAGTCGCCATCGGCGGCGTCCGAGTTGCGTGAACCAGCGCGTCATAGCTCGGATCACTTTCAGCTTCGATGGCAATGCGGTTCATCATGTCGATGGCTTCGATCGGAAACTGTCCGACCGCGCTCTCGGCCGACAACATGATGGCATCGGCGCCATCAAACACAGCTGTGGCGACGTCCGAGACTTCGGCTCGCGTCGGCACCGGCGACGAAATCATGCTCTCCAACATCTGAGTGGCAACCACGACCGGCTTGCCGGCCGCACGCGCCGTGCGGGTGATCTGCTTTTGCAAGCCCGGCACCCGTTCGACCGGCAGTTCCACGCCGAGATCGCCACGCGCGACCATCAGGCCGTCCGATTGGGCAATGATGGCATCAAGATCTGCGATAGCCGACGGCTTCTCGATCTTCGACATGATGGCTGCACCATTGCCGATCATCTGCCGCGCCAACGCCACGTCCTCACCGCGTTGAACGAACGAGAGCGCGACCCAGTCCACACCGAGGCGGAGCGCAAAATCGAGATCGCCTTTATCCTTTTCGGTGATCGGGTTGATCGGCAGCAGCGTGTCGGGCATCGAAACGCCCTTGCGCGACCCCAGCGGCCCCGCGACCAGCACTTTTGCGTCAATCCGGCCGGCTTTGGTCTCGATCACCTGCATCCGGATCTTGCCATCGTCGAGCAACAAAATGTGGCCCGGCTGAATGGCTGCAAAAATCTCGGGGTGCGGCAGGAAACAACGGGACTCCGTGCCGACGCTTTCCTCGGCATCAAGGCGGAACGTCTCGCCCTGCTTCAAAAACTGCCGACCCCCGGTCATCTCGCCGACACGGAATTTCGGACCCTGCAGATCGCACAAAATACCGATCGGACGTCCGAACTTGGCTTCCGTGGCGCGGACGGCTGCGTGCAGTTTGCGAATGCCATCATGGGGCGGGCGGGAATGGCTCATGTTGATGCGGAACACGTCAACGCCCGCTTGAAACAAGCGCTCAATGATCTCTGGCTCAGACGATGCCGGTCCGAGTGTTGCCAGAATTTTGACGCGCCGGTTGCGTTTCATGGTCGCCCCTTGTTGGTTGTTTTCAGCCGCAAGCGGCAACAGGTATCACAGCGCAATCGCAATGATTGGGTTACTTCTTGGCGTTGCCGTCGCCGGGATCTGTCAAACGCACAGTCCAGTCCTTGGCGTCGCCCGTGTCAACTTCGAAAAAGCCACCGGTTTTGTAGCCCTTTTTCTGGCAGTTATCGACCCCACGGATGGTGAACGACTTGTCGCCGACGCACATCTGGGACTTGCCGGCCCATTCCCCGCCGCGGTCATAGTCGATGGCGTAAACATAGAAAAATCGGCTCGCGAGGCTGCCACGGAAGAGGGTTTCGCAGGTTTGTGCGGCGACATTCCACCAACCCTCCGTGGCCCAGCCGTCCTTGTCTTGATAGCCGATGGCGACACCAACGCGACCGGCCGTTGTATTGCACAGTTTCAGGTCCGCTGCGGCTGGCGCAGTTGTCAGCAACAGGACGATGAGTGCGAGGTGCTTCATGGCTTGAACATCAGGTCTGGAGCGGCGGGTCTAGGTTGGTTCAACGAGAATAATGCGGCAGTCATTGACGTTGGTCTGCGTCGGGCCGCAGTCGACGAGATCACCGAGTTTGCGGAAAAAGGCAGTGGAATCGTTGTTGGCAAGCGACGCTGCGGCATCGATGTGGCGGGAGCGTGCCCGTGTCAAAGTGTCGACGGCGACAATGGCACCGGCAGGATCGTCAGCGTTGCCACCGCCGCCATCGATCCCATCGGTATCGCAAGCGATGGCACTGATGCCGGTCGCACCGTTCAGGCCGATGGCGAGGCCCAGCGCGTATTCTTGATTGGGGCCGCCCGCACCCGTACCCGTCACCGTAACGGTCAATTCCCCACCTGAAAGAATCGCAACCCGCTCGCCTCTAAGTTTGGCTGCCAAGGCCAGTTGAGCATGCGACTTGCCGATATCGCGTGCCTCACCCTCCAGCGCATCACCCAGGACGATTGGCGAATACCCCATCAGCCTGACTTCGGCTGCGACGGCATCGAGCGAGGCTTTCGGTGCCGCGACTATCGTGTAGGCACTGTGGGCCAAATCTGCCGCACCCGGCTTGAGAGTTTCGTTCCGGGGCTCATTGAGTGCCGCCGCAATAGCGTCGCTCGGCTGGATCTTGAAGCGCGCCAAAACGCCACGCGCATCAGCCAGCGTGGTTGTATCAGCGACGGTCGGCCCCGAACCGATCGCGGCTGGAACATCCCGCGGCACGTCGGAAATCGCCAACGTCAACAGCTGCGCTGGATAAGTTGCCGCAGCAAGATGCCCGCCCTTGATCCGTGACAAGTGCCGGCGCACCGTATTGATCTCGGCAATGGTGGCCCCGGATTTCAGTAGCTGCCGCGTCAGCGCTTGCTTGGCTTCCAAGGTTATGCCGTCTACCGGCGCCGACCATAACGCGGACGCGCCGCCCGACAACAGCACGAGAACGAGATCCCGCGGGCCGGCGGTCTTGACCAACTCCAGGCTTCGGATAGCAGCTGCAGCACTCATGACATCCGGCACCGGATGCGCTGCTTCAACAATCTCCAGGTGCTCAGTCGGCAGACTGAACCCATATCGGGTTGTCACAAATCCGGAAACAGAACCCAGCACACCCTGTGCTCGATAGTGTTTCTCGGCAGCAACGGCCATCGCTGCATTCGCCTTGCCGGCGCCAACGACAATGATGCGACCACCGTCAGGCACTGCTGGGAGGTGCGGCGGCAGGCATAATCGAGGGTGCGCCCGTTCGACGGCGAGCTGAAACAGCTTGAGGAGCAACGCCCGCGGCGTTTTGGTGTCTGCGGCCGGATCGTCGGCTCGGGTCGTCATCGGTGGACAATCACCTGTTTCGCGGTGCGAGGAACGCGGCTGAGGCCGGAGGCTCCCCAGCAGCTTCCCATGCGTTGGAACGATTGCCTACACGGGCCAAGGCCGTGTCGCAATGCGTGAAATTGGATAGAATCGATCGAATCCTGCCGCTGTTGCGCAAGCACCCGGGCAGCCAGGCAAACGCTTGTTAACCCCGTTGTGTCAAAATCGAGATCCAGGTTCGGAGTGCCAGTTTCAGAGTTTCTTCTGAGTATCTGCGGGCAACCTGGAAAAGCCGCGCAGTGAGTACGAGTTTTATGGGCGTCAAGGTCAAACGGGAGCGACCAGATCAGCGACGGCACCATCGTGTGACGGCGCCGTTCTTTGTGACGCTCGACGACTACCGCGTCCGAACGGCAGACTTTAGCTTGGGCGGCTTCCGGATCGTCAACTATCCCGGCCCCCTGCCCAACGTCGGTGATGAACTACCGATCCAAATCTCGCTGCCGTTCCAAGGCTTCGAAGTCTCGTTCGAGGCCAAGGCCGAGGTAGTCCGGGAAGACGTCACAACGGCCATGTTCGCCTGTCAATTCACCGAATTGGGCGAGCGCGAACGCGAGTTGATGCAGCACTTTGTGGAAGAGTTGGTGCGCGGCTCTATGGTCGACGTGCAGGATACCATCCAGCGCATCGACGTGCCAGTGACACCCGCCTCTCTCGAGCCAACCAAATCACGATCCGCCCAAGTGCCACTCCGGCGCTGGCCGATCAAAGCCATCCTGATGACCTCGCTCTACGGCGTCCTGGGTCTGGGGATCTTTGGCT
>JAYSUN010000113.1:0-18228 GCA_043719045.1 Hyphomicrobiaceae bacterium
TCGGCGAGAACCGCTTCTTCACCGCCGACGACGCGCCGGTCGATGTGGCGAATGCTCGGCGCGCGGCTTTCGCGCGGCTCGGCGCCGACTATCAGGCGCGCTTTGCCAAGACGATCGCGCTCAAGAGCGAAGTCAAGGACATCATCGCGGACATGCAGTTCACGGACGTCTATCGCGTGCCGTTCCCGTTCAGTCGCCACGTGCGTGACACGCTCGGTGCCAGCCCCTTCATGGAGCACTCGTTGGGCGTGACGCTGACCGACACGGATGGCAATATCTACTACGACGTCGCGGGGTCTTACGGCGTCAATGTCCTCGGCTACGACTTCTACAAGGTGAGCATCGCCAAGGGGGCAGCCGAAGTTGCGGCACTTGGTCCCGTGCTCGGCACGTTCCACCCGGTGATCGCCTACAACGTCCGCCGTCTGCGCGAGATCTCCGGCCACGATGCCGTTTCGTTCCACATGTCCGGCACTGAAGCCGTCATGCAGGCTGTGCGCATGGCCCGCTACCACACCAAGCGCACGCACATCGTGCGCTTCTCCGGCGCCTATCACGGTTGGTGGGGCGAGGTGCAGCCTGGCGTCGGCAACCCGACGCGGGCACGCGAAACTTACACACTCGCCGAGATGTCCGAGGCCACGTTGAGCGTTTTGCGCACGCGCAGGAATATCGCCTGTGTGCTGATCAACCCGATCCAGGCCATGCATCCGAACTGCGCGCCTCCGAGCGATTCGGCCCTGGTCGATGGCGCGCGGAAAGTCAGTTTCGACCGCGAGGGCTACGCAGCTTGGCTGCAAAAGTTGCGGGCCGTATGCACGGAACGCGGCATCGTCATGATCCTGGACGACGTGTTCATGGGCTTCCGCCTCGCACTTGGCGGTTCGCAGGAATACTTCGGCGTCAAGGCGGACATGGTGACCTATGGCAAGACGCTCGGCGGTGGCCTGCCCGTCGGCGTCGTGTGTGGCCGGTCGGACTTGATGAAGCGCTTCCGGGATGACAAGCCGGGCGACGTCGTCCTCGCCCGCGGCACCTTCAATTCGCACCCTTATGTGATGGGGGCGATGAAGTCGTTCCTCGAGCATATCGACACGCACAACGGGCGCGCCATCTACAATCATCTGGACGAGACCTGGAATGCGCGTGCAGCCGATCTCAATGCGCGGCTTGCGGCCAAGCAGTTGCCAGTGCGCGTGACCAACATGTCGACCATCTGGAGCGTGCTTTACGACGTGCCCTCGCGCTACAGCTGGATGCTCCAATACTACCTCCGCAAGCATGGGGTTGCCTTGAGTTGGGTTGGTACCGGGCGTCTCATTTTCAGCCTCAACTACACCGACGCGGACTTTGAACAGGTGGCGACACGGATCGTGGCCGCGGCGGACGAGATGAAGGCAGACGGGTGGTGGTGGCATGATGCGGAGCTACGCGCGCGCGCGCCGCTGAAGCGCCAGGTGTTGCGCGAGATGTTCCAACTCGGCGTGCTCGGTCGGAAAGCATCGCAGAGTCGCCGCTGACGCCGTTGCTCAAGACGAAACCGCCGCTGAGATTTCTGCGGCGGTCTTGCGCTGGCAGCGTTGCGTCAGTGCGGGCGATGGTTTGCGATGCTTGGGTCGATCAACTCGCCCCGCATCAAGGCGAGCGGCGCCTTATAATACATTTTGATGTCGTGAAACGGGTCCGTGATGATTTTGAAGGCCCAGCACAGACCGGCCTGCACATCGTGAATGAAAAACAGTTGCACGACGCGGAACACGACGCCGATCACACCAAGTGCCAGCCAGATGGTACCGACCTGGCGCGCAAAGCCCATCCAGCCTTCGTGCGGTGTCAGTAGACCACCAAATGATGGGTCGAGAAGGACGACGAGGGGAAGGATCGCCCAGATGCCCATCAATACGACCTTGCGGAATAGATTGTAGCCGACTTTGACATCTTCCTTGTGTTCATGCGTCACGTCGTTGGCGTGGTCGTAACCCTTTGGTTCGAAGAAAAAGTGACCACTCTGGCGTGTCACCATGCCGACGAGCCAGGCGATCAGCGCTGCCATCGGTGGATCATAAAACAGCATCCCATAGGCAACGACGAAGCTCATGGCGCTGATGAAATGCAGCGACTGGTTGATCCGGCTATGGTGGTAGAAGCGGTGATCGTCCCAGCGTTGGATGCGCAAGGTTTCGCTGAAGCTCGCCATCGAGCAGATCCTTTCAATGTTCGTGTGGGTGTGAGTGACCGCGCCGCAAGCGCAAAGGACTGGGCGGCTTGGCCAAGGCTTTACGCAACAGTTGGTTTGCGGAAGCGGATGAGAGCGAAGTGGCCGAACGGTTTCAACGGACGACGTTCCATGAGTTCGATGCCGACATGCTGTTTCATCCAGGCTTCAAAGCGGCTCCAGGGAAATTCCGAGCGCCAGCCGAGGCGCTGCACGACCGGCTGCAGCATCTTCTCGACAGCCAGACGAGGACCAGCTTCGGCGCCGATCCGGTTGACAATGATCAACTCACCGCCCGGCCGCAGCACACGGTAGAACTCATTCAGCGCCGCCTCGGGATCGGGCACGGTATTCACAACGTATTGAGCTGTGACGGCGTCGAACGACCCCGTCGGAAAGTGCAGATCCTGTGCATCCATAACGAGAATGTCTTCGACGTTCTTGAGGTTCTGCTCGCTCACGCGTTTGCGCGCCACGGCCAGCATATCCTCGGATATGTCGATGCCGACGATCCTGCACTGCCAAGAATAGTACGGCAGAGAAATGCCCGTCCCGACGCCCACTTCAAGCACACGCCCGGTGATCTGCTCGCAGGCGCTGATTGCGGCGCGACGGGCCTGCTCGAAGATCGAGCCGAACACGACGTCGTACACGGGAGCCCAGCGGTCATAGGTTTTGACGACCGCGTCTTTGCTGTAAGCCAATGCCATGAGTTCTTGTTCCAGTGCCTGTTGCGTGCAAACTCACAAAGGCTGGCGACGCACACGGTCTTGACGCCACCCCTATCTGGTACCCGCTTAGTGGACGGGTTGTGCCGTGGCCGACACAGTGTGTGATTCGTAATTGGTCGCTGTCTCTGCACGAAGCGGTCGCAGGTTCGACATGAACTGCCTGGCACTACCAGCCCACGAATAGCGCAGCGCATGGGCACGGCAGCCGGCGCGCGAGACTGACAATGCATTCATGCACGCGACCCGCAGATCCTGATGCAGCGCGCCGACTGGCGCATCGCCGATGACATCGCGCGGTCCAGTGACCGGATAAGCCGCGACTGGCACGCCACTGGCCAGCGCCTCGAGTTGGACGATGCCGAACGTGTCCGTCTTGCTGGGGAATACAAAGACATCGGATGCGGCCACATGCGCCGCGAGAGTGGGCCCCGACATGGCGCCCATGAACTTCACATCCGGGTATCGCCGTTTCAACTCTTCCTCTTGCGGGCCGTGCCCGATCACCATTTTCGTGCCCGGCAGATCGAGCGACAGAAAGGCACCAAGGTTCTTCTCAACGGCGATTCGACCGACTGTCGTGAAGATCGGGCGCGGCAGATCCAATGAGATGAAACGAGCAGGATTGAACAGGTCCGTGTCGACACCACGCGACCACATACGCAGATGCTTGAAGCCGCGCTCGGTCAGCTCCTGCATGAGCGATGGTGTCGATACCATGGTCGCGGACGCCGGTCCGTGAAAGCGGCGCATCACAGCATATCCCCACGAGACCGGAATCGGAAAACGCGCCGAGGCGTACTCGGCGAAGCGCGTCGTGAAACTGGTCGTGAACGGCAAGCGACGCGACATGCAGTAGCGGCGGGCCGCAAGCCCGATGGGCCCTTCTGTTGCAATGTGTATGGCATCAGGCGCAGCCGCCTCAATGCGCCGGGTGATCTCAGCGGACTTCGGCAGGGCCAGGCGAAGCCCCGGATATGTCGGCAACTCAAAGGACCGGAACCCTTCAGGGGTGAGGAACTCGATGTCAGCGCCGAGAGTCTTGCTGTTGGCCTGCAAGGCCTCCAGCGTGCGCACGACACCGTTGATTTGAGGACGCCAAGCGTCCGTCGCCACCAAGACTTTCATCAGCGCCTCCCCGTTTGCACTCGCGGCCGGATAGCTTGGCTACATCACACGCTTGTGACAGTTCGGCGGCCTCAACAGAATTCTCCCGGCACAGGCGCGATGCGCACGCTAATCAGCAATTGTCAGGAGAATTCGGACAAAGTCCCGAGCCGCGTCGGACGGCGTGCCATTATTCTCGATGATATGGTCGCTTTCTGTCACGCTCTTGAGACCCAGCGAGAGACGGGTCGCCACGTCCGCGGCGCCCTCTCGAGTGCGACCAACGATACCGCAGGTGCAGGCGCAGCGCTCATGGTGCTGCTTGGCCCAGATCATTGTCGGTTCGTCACCACGCCGGCCAAGTTTCTCGACCCGCGGGCAGTCGCAGGCTCGGCGACTGACAAACACTGGCACATCGTCAAACTTGGAGCCGGGATTGCGAGCCCGACGAACCGCGCGGACGCCGAAGTTTCGCGTCATCGCACGGACCACCGGCGTATCAAGTGCAACGCGGTGGCGGATGAAGAATGTGTCCAGCCTTAGCTCACCATCCCAAAGCCGCCCAGCCCCAGCCGCCTGAAGATGGCGCTTCAGACCCGCTCTGAAAAGAAGACCCGCTTGATGCATTGGATGCATATGTGTTTCCGCTCGGCTGGTTGGGCGATGCTTGCAAAGCCTTTCTGCTGGTGGCTTGAATGGCCAGCGGCTCCGACACATCTTCCGCTGAGCAGGTCGTGCCGTCGTCGAGAGTGACGATGGCTTCGTGCGAATTCAGCATGTCGTCGATGCGCCTGACGTGCACGTGGACGATCTTGGTCATTGTGCCCCCAATACGATCAAAGATGACAGTTGCTATTATTGGATTGCCCGATGCCATTTCGGCCATCAGAAAGATGGCTTCCCCCGTTCGCCAGCACCATCCACCCGACGCCAAGTCACGATTTGTCCAGCGGAGTGATAAGACCGTCGCGCGCTTCAGTCCAGAAAGCCATGAGAGAATAGCGTTCCGAGCAATGACAGATGTCAAGCGGCAATCGCAGCTGAATTACCCGACTTGGCCGGATCGGGAACTCGACTGTGGCCCAATTTGCATTCGAAGGCACGACACGGCGGTCGAGCATTGGGCGACACTTGTCGATGCGCTGGCAAGTGGAGCTATTGAACCCACGCGTGCAGTCTCTCTGACCAGTGACGCCCGCAGCGATCTGCGCCTTCTGCATGTCGACTGCCGTCTCGATGGACGACATCTTCATATTGCATTTGAACCGAAACTGATCCCTGATCGGTATCATCATGCCGGCTAAGTCTGCTTCGAATATTGCGTTGTGCGGGTCCGCCTGTTCGAATCCGGTTTTGGTCCAACCGCTCCGTCCCGGTGACCCGATGGTGAGCATGCGCGACGGACATGAATGCACTAATCGAGGCGACACGAGATGAGCACAAATTGGCTGGATGCCGTGTCCAGATTTTTGACCGGCCTCGGCGGCTATGAGGGTTATGCGCTTACTTTAGTAGCGATATGGGCCTTATTTGCTCTTGCGAAACGCGTCGGCAAAAGCCCCCCCTCCGAGGCCGCCGACGCCGTGCCGCCCTCGCTGCATCCTTTGATCGATCCTGCCACTTGTATTGGCTGTGGCGCCTGCGTAGCCGCATGCCCGGAAGGCAAGATCATCGGCCTCGTCGGCGGCAAGGCCGAACTCATCGATGCGGCATCCTGTATCGGCCATGGCGCGTGCAAAACATCTTGCCCCGTCGGCGCAATCGAGCTGGTCTTTGGCTCGGCCAAACGCGGTGTCGATATCCCGATGGTCGCCCCCGATTTTCAATCCAATGTTCCAGGCCTCTACATTGCCGGCGAACTCGGCGGCATGGGGCTCATTGCCAACGCCATCGAACAGGGCTGCCAGGCGATCGAGGCGATCAGTCGGCGCGACGGGCCGGCACAACCGAACTTGCTCGATGTGGTCATCATTGGCGGCGGTCCAGCGGGCTTCGCGGCCAGCCTGGCTGCGAAGGAACGGCACCTCAAGGCTGTCACGCTGGAGCAGGGCACGCTCGGCGGCACGGTGGCGCACTATCCGAGAGACAAACTGGTCATGACACGCCCCGCCCGATTGCCACTGTTCGGCCAGTTCAACGGGCGTCACATTCGCAAGGAGAAGCTGCTCGGACTATGGCAGTCGGTGTTGCAAAAAACAGGCGTACAAATTCGGTTCGGCGAGTGCGCTGATCGCATCACGCCGATGCCGTGGGGTTTTGAGGTGGAAACCCAGACCCAACGCTACACAGCCCGGACAGTCCTCCTGGCAACGGGCCGTCGGGGCGCACCGCGAAAGCTCGGCGTGCCCGGGGAAGATCTCGCGAAAGTTGCCTACGGACTGGCGGATCCAGCCCAATACAGGGGGCGACGCATCCTTGTTGTTGGTGGTGGCAACAGTGCTGTTGAAGCAGCGATAGAGTTGGCGCGGCAGCCCGGAACCGAGGTAACGCTCAGTTATCGCGGAGATGTCTTGGCGCGCGTGACAGCCCGAAACCGCGAGCAGATAGACGCCGCCGAGGCGAAGCACGCGATCACCGTCATCAGAGGGTCAGCGGTCGTGTCGATCAGCCCGGACCGTATCGTTCTGGACGTTCATGGCCAGGCGCGCGAGCAGGCCAACGATGTGGTTATCATCTGCGCAGGCGGCCTGTTGCCTATGGAACTGCTCGGCCAGATCGGCGTGAAGGTCCAAACCAAGTATGGAACGGCGTGATGGACCGGGATGCAGGAAGGACACGCTTGATCGTCGTCTAAACCATGTCGGCCGTTAAGCTGTCCGGCCGTTAAGCTTGATTGTGTGTCTGGGCCAAGCCTAGACTGCAGCGGTACTGATTGTCATGGCTTCGCAGTATCTTTCCGTTTTGAACTGAAGAGAATTGGACAGGACTGCGCGAAGGACATGAGCAATGGCGCTGACTGATTTCTCCATTCGCAAGTTATTGGACATGCTCCCGCGCAGATCGCGTCAGGGCGGGCCTGGTGAATCACCGGCGGCCACGGACGATCTTGAAATCCAACTTGATGCGCCGCGGCCAAGCGCCGACCCAGCGCGATCTGCCGTTGGCAAAAACTCGGCTCATCGCGATCCCATGATTTCGGACACGGCTCCATCGGAGGATGATGCGGCGCGACCCAGCATGCGCAAGTCGTCTGTGCTGCTGTACGTCGGCTTGGCGCTGGCATTGCTTGTGCCGGGTTTGGCATTGCGCAACATCTTCGACGTCGGCGCGCTGCAACGGCTCATGCTCGACATCACATTCGGCAGCGGTCTGCGCTTTTGGCTCGGCGTGATCGGCGCAACGCTGACGGGGTTGCTGTTGCTTTACCCCTTGCGCAAGAAACTTGCGCAGCATGTGTGGTTCGGAACCGTCAGCAACTGGTTCCACTGGCACTTTGTGTTGGGCATATTTGGCCCGCTGCTCATCCTGTACCATGCCAACTTCGGTTTCGCGCTACGCGACCTCAACGCCAACGTGGCGTTGGCCGCGACACTGCTGGTGGTCGTCAGCGGCTTCATCGGACACTTCATCTACACGAGCGCCAGCGTCGACTTCTACGGCTCACGCAAACAGTTGAGTGCGCGCCTTGAGGCGCTGAGCGCCGATCTCAAAGCACTCGAGGCGTCGGAAAGCAGCACGGCAATCGTACTGCTGCGACTGCAGAAATTCGAGAGGGCTCTTCCCTCCTCGAAGCTGGGCGTGATCGATAGCGTGCGCAGTGCGTACCGGAGCGAAATGCAGCATTTCAGGCTGTTTCGCGAGACAACGGCTTTGATCGTCGATGCTCAGCGGCGCTATGCCTGGCCACAGGAGGAGTACCGGCGGCAACGCGCGATGATTGGCGGCAATCTCGCAGCTGCCGTGGCGATCGCACGTCGCGCTTCAGGTCGCTCGCTCATTGAACAGGTATGGGCGCGCTGGCGGTTGTTGCACCTGCCTCTATTCCTACTGATGTTGATTGCGACCGCACTGCATGTGCGCAGCGTTTGGGTCCCTGGCACACCATCGAACTCGCGCGCGCCGGTGCCGGCCATTGTTGTGACGGGCGGGACGCCATCACGCGTTTACACACCTGACGACGCGATCAATGCCTTGCAGCGGTGGGACGCGACGACCCGGGCGCTGACGTCGGGGCAGACGTTCTTTGCCAACGCTTCGTATGTCGGCAGTGCCTCCTGCCAAGGCTGCCATCAGGAGCAAAACAACGAGTGGGCAAATACGTGGCACGCCAAAATGTATCGCACCGTGAATGCTCCGTCTGCCACGGCGGCTGACAACATCGTCATCGGGGCGTTCGACGCACAGGCCTTCACGTTCAATAATGTCCGGGTGCCAACGGAAGACGGCAAAGAGACTGGCGCGGTCAGCTTCGAGGTGGTGCCGACACAGGTTCACCCGGAGACGCGCGCCGCGGGCTATTTCTTCACTGTGCGCGACCCGACTGCCCCGTCTGAGTCGCAGACGTTCCAGGTTGCCATCGTCATCGGTGGCAACCTTGAGCAGATGTACCATGTCAAAGTTGGCGACAATCATTTTCCGGCCCCACTGCGGTGGCGGGTTGCGCCCAACGGCATGAGCGCGTGGCAGGTCGACAACACCGCTCAGCCCGGCAACTGGGTGTTTTTTCGCGGCGCAGGCAACTTGAAAGGCAAGCCGAGAACTCTGCAACAGTTGCCGTTTGATCGCTTCGCCGAAGGCCAATGCATGGGCTGTCATACGACGGGATATCGTTACGAACGCAAGGCGTCGCCTAGAAATGCACCTTGGAGCATGGTCGGTAACGGTGTCGGCAACGGCGTTGGTTCGAACGGTGCATTGACAGGGCCTGCACCTGGGGCGCCCGGAACGGCGGCCGAGCTGGGTGTGGGGTGTGAAAGCTGCCATGGGCCAGGGAGCGCGCACAATACAGCACAATCGGATACCGGCGGCGGCATACCAGCCAAGCCGAAACCTCTCGTTGCCGGCAAGATCGTGCATCCGCTCAGGCACATGTCGCCGCTGCAGCAGTCGATGATGTGCGGCCAATGCCATTCCCGTGGTGTGAACGACATATCGCCGGGGACCGCGTCGACGCCGACGCGGGCAGCCAATCCCCTCGGTTTTGCTGATGTGCTGGCGAACCCGGCCGACCGCGGTTTTTTGGCGGGCGATACCGATTTGGCGGCACGCATTCGCATGTTTGCCGGTCACGGCCAGAACAGCCAGATTTTCTGGCCGAACGACTGGGCCAAGTCGGGTCGCATGCAATGGCAGGACTTCACCAAGAGCGCGCATGCCGCAACCGGCACGGCCAGTTGCTTGACCTGTCACAGCGGGCACGCGCCGATGAAGAGCCGCATCGACGGCGATCGGTTCCAGCTCAGGCAATCCGCGGCCATGCATGCAGGGATCAGTAAAACAGAAAACCAATGCGAATCCTGCCATCAGGCCACCGGCTCGACGTTGCAGCCAAACAAGGAGATGTTTGAGGGCAGCATCATGCACGCCGCTGGCGTGACGTGCATCAGCTGCCACATGGCGCCGGTTGGCAACCGGACAGGGCGGACGACAAAGACACCGGCCAAGGGCGATGGCACGTTCGATACCAGCGCGGCCAACTACGGCAAGAACTGGGATGTCTCGTCTCACACATCACGTGTGGCACCGACGTCGGAGAGTGCGCAGCTTGCACCCGGCCTGAGTATGCGATCGGCGTGCATCAGTTGCCATGGCCCAGAGCCGCGCGCGCCCGTTGGGACATTGCAGTCGGATCAAAAACTCGACGAACTCTTCGCATGCCGCAAAGAGTTCGTTCGCGATCGTCTGAACCGCTTGCAAGCCGGACTGAGGGTCATCGAGGGCAAAAAGGGCGGTGTCCTCGGCAAGGCCAGGGCAGAAATACAGTTCGTGACAGCGGATCGCAGTTGGGGCGCGCACAATTGGGACAAGACTCTCAGATCCCTGCAAGCGGCGGCCGAGGACATCGGCTCTGCTTGCACGGGTGAGGCCGCTTGCCAGGTGTCGAAACTGGTCGCCTTGAACACACAGGAATGTTCCATACGAACTGCGACTGTCCTGGCGCCTCGCGTGACGGCGTTGTCGCCACCGCCAGCTGTAATCCAGCCGGCAACGCAGGCCCCAGCAGCGCCATCTGGTCAGCCCTCGAACGCTGGGCTGGCACCACCTGCGTCACCGGACGCGCCATCTGCTCAAACTGTGCCACTGCCACCAGCGCCACCGCAAGTGGTCGCCGTTCCGTCAGCGCCGGCCACAGCGCCGCAGGCTCCGATGACACCACCGCCGAGCATATCTGCGCCCGTCACTGCGCCCATAACAGGCCCCACCGCTGATGTGCCGAAGCAGTCGACAGCGCCAGCACCATCGATCAACAAGCCGCCTGCCGCCGCAGTTGCGGTCGCGCCACTGGCGGTGTTCAAGGACTGCGATACCTGTCCCGAAATGATCGCAGTCCCGGTGGGGGACTTCATGATGGGCTCTCCGGCGACCGAGAAGGGACGGAGCGCGGCCGAGGGCCCCGTCCGCAAGGTCACGATCGGCAAGACCTTCGCGATATCACGCTATCCGGTCATCCGTGATCAGTTTGACGCGTTCGTTGCTGCAACAAAACACGCGGTTGCGCCGGGCTGTCGCGCCGAGGCGGCAACGCAATGGGTCGATCGACCGGATCTTTCCTATCGATCACCCGGCTTTGCCCAGGATGGCCAGCATCCCGTTGTCTGCGTCGCGTACGCCGACGTTCTAGCTTACGCCGATTGGCTATCGAAAACGACGGGCAAGCCATATCGCGCGCTGACAGAAGCCGAACGCGAATACATCACCCGCGCCGGCACCACATCAGCCTACACCTGGGGTGATCAGTTCGACGCGCGCGCGGCGGCTCATGACACGCGCACGCGCCCGGCCAACGCCAAAGCCGCAGTGCCGGGTTCAAGCATTTTCCAGGGGACGGTCCCGGTTCAGTCTTTCCGATCCAATGCCTGGGGTTTCTTCCAGGTGCATGGCAACGTTGCCGACTGGACGGCCGATTGCTGGAACAGGACGCAGGCAGGGTTGCCGGCGGATGCTGCTGCCGCGACAACAGGTGATTGCACCAGACGCGTGGTGCGAGGCGGCGGTTGGAGCTATTGGCCCGAAGATCTGCGCTCAGCTTATCGCGAAGCCTTCAATAGTCAGCAGCAGTTCGTCCACATTGGATTTCGCGTTGCACACGACATCGTCGACGGTCAATGATCCAACACCAACCCGAGAGTGACTGCCATGTTCCGACGCTCGTTTCTCCTGATGGGATCCGCCACGCTGGTCGCCCTGCTGACACCACGGGCGAGCGTGTTCGCCCAGTCGAGTGCCCAAACAGAGGCTGATCGGATTGTCGAAGCCCTGACCCCACGGCGGCGGCGCGGCGGCGGCCCTGCTATCGCCGATCAGAAGTCGCTCGACGTGGTTGAACGCCTCAAGGATGTTCGTAAAAAGCGCGGCCTGAGCCATCGCGAGCAGGATGAGTTGCACGTCGCAACGCAGACGATGCCGCAGCTGGATCTGGAGATCACCTTTGCGTTCAATTCGGCCGAGATCGACGCCAAGGCGCTGCCGACCTTGAACAGCCTTGGCGAGGCGCTGAACCGCGACGACTTGAAGGCAAACAGCATCGTCATCGGTGGCCACACGGATCGCAAAGGCGGTGCGGACTTCAATCAATCGTTGTCGGATCGACGCGCGCAGGCGGTTGCCCGCTACCTGACAGAGACGCACAAAATCGAGGCGGGTCGTGTTCTGGCCAGTGGCTACGGCTTCCGGAAACTCAAACTGCCAAGCCAACCCTTTGCCGACGCCAACCGCCGCGTCCAGATTGTCAACGCCGCCAAGTAGAATTCACCGCGGAGCACCAGCTCGGCGCTTAGACTGCAGCGTTGCGGCAAGAGCACGCATCCACACATCTGCACGACAGAGTCTGCAGCTGTGCTTGCAGAGCCACCGAATCAAACGCTAACGCCTATCACGGCCCGCGTAAAACATGGCCCCCGGTGCAGCAGATGCGCCGCGATACGCGTCCATGACCCGCCTGTTTTCGGCGGCATCAAGTTCCACAGTGCGTCAAATTATAATCAGACCGCGGCGCGGAAGCCTGGGGTCACGCACTTTGGGGGCGCACAATGCGCATATGTTCGCGAATTTTGGCCAGAAGTTTATCGGCACTGATGGCGGTCACTCAAGCCAGCGGGGTTGCCTCGGCGGCCCGCCCAGCTTGCTTCGTGTTTGCCAGCAATCAGGTTCCCGTACCTGTGTTTTCGGCCAATGCGGGCTCCTTGTCCGCGGCGGAAGCTTCAACATCGCAAGCGCTGGAAGCTTTAGCTGAACGGCGCAGCGAGGCGTCACCCTGCCCGCCCGGTTTGTCGCGCGTGAATGGCATTTGTGTCGCCCAGCAGATTGCCAGCTTGGCGCCCATTGCAGCTCCACCTCCACCACCCGCACAGCCGGCACCGGTCGTCGCTGCGGCTCCTGCCGCACTGCCACCGACAGTGGCGGCGGCTCCGAAGGCAACGACCGCGCCGGGTTCGACGGCTGTAGCCGTTGGGCCGGCGCCAAAATCCGTGCCTATGCCGGCTCAGAAAACGACACCGCCCGCGCCCGTTGCCACCACCATCGCACCGACACCCAAGCCCATTGTGGCCATGCCAGCGCCGTCTAAAGATCTCGGTTACGCGCCTGGACCATTCGTCGAAGACCTTGCACCGGCCACAAACAAGAGAACCGGAGTTTGGACCGAGGCATTCGCCGAGCGTGAAAGCCGCCCGTCGAGCCACATCGACACGGCCGGCATCATCGTCGGCTACGATCGCCAATTCAAATGGGATGGCGCCAGTGTTCGGTTGGGCGGCATCGGCAGCTTCACCGACATCCGTGCGGCGTCGAGCTCAAACGACGTGACGCTGACACTGTTCGAGCCGTTTAACCCGCGTGACATTACATCGACGCTCACGTTCAGCGATACGCCGCCAAGCACATCGCGGATCAAAACATCGGGCGTTGGAGCCGGCGTAACGTGGTCGATCGCGCGTAACAACGCCTTCTTGGACGGCATTGCGAAACTGGATTTTTTTGAACTGAACAATGCGTCCTCAAGCGCCTTGATCGCACAGGACCCGAACTTCCCCGACGTCCAAATCTACGATGGCAAAGGCCCGATCAGTGAACTGCGCATCTATCAAGCCGACGGCACCTTTACGGCCTATGCCGACAACACGTCGTTCCAGTCAGCTGCGGCGGGCTGCGTTATTGCCGGCACTGATCAGACCGACCCGCTGACCAAAATCCAAGACAAAATCAATCAATTGTTCTCGCCAACGCCGACATCGCGCAATGCCTCGGCATCCCTCGCCATCATGACGCTCGCCAACAACTATGGCGTCACCTACGACCTTGGCCACGGCACCACTTTTGTGCCGAGCGTCGGCTTCCGTTACACCTACTCGCACTACTATAACGATGACCCGTCGCTGCAATTGAGGGACGGTCAGGTGCTGCGGCTTGAGGCGGGTGGCAAACTCACCCATCTGCACCAGATCGGCCGGGGCGCGACCTGGTCCAACACGGTCGGACTGTATGCCTACAGCGACGTCTGGGTCGACGGCTTTGTCATCAGCGCCGGCGGCTCCAGCTTCAAAGGCGACCAGGGCGAGGTTCGCCTGCGCGGCATGCTGCAAAGTAAACTTCAGTTTGCCGACGGCCTCCAACTGTATGGCGAATTAAACGGTCGCGTCGGCTACGATTACCACGCCGTCGGCGGCAAACTCGGCGTCCGCCTCGAGTGGTGAGACGCGGCGCTCTCAAGACCAAATGTTTCGAGCCGCGCGGTATCAGCCTGCGCGGCTTGAAACATTTCAGTTGACCCCGACGAGATCGAAGGCTGCCCATCGTCCCGGATACGCGTTCCAAACATCCTTGCCGGTGGCACCGGCGACACGGGCCAGCATCGCGCGACGCAAGGCTTCGCTGCGCCGCAGATTAGGTTCGCGCTCGAGTGCCATGAACAGCGACTGCATCAAGGCTTTGGTATCGAGGCTGTCGACCGACCAATGCGACACCACCAGACTGCGGGCACCCGCATGGAAAAACGCGCGTGCCAAGCCTGACAAGCCCTCGGCCCCGATCTGGTCGCCTGCGGCTGTGTCACAGGCAGACAGAACCACCAGATCGGCATCCAACTTAAGCGCTGCAATTTCGGATGCCGTCAGCAACCCGTCGTCGCCCTCGGTGGCCGTTTCCGGTGCCGTCAGAGCCAGTGATGGTTCACCCACCCCGAATGATCCGGTAACGAAGCCATGAGTTGCAAAATAAACCACGCGAAAGCGCGCGAGATCCATCCGCTTCAGCACGGTCTCCGTCGCAGCCGTCCCGGTGAGAACGTCGCTCGGATCGGCCCGCAGCGTTCGTGCCACGGTTTTGACTTCGTCGACAGTTTCGGGGAGCTGATGCTTGGGGTCAGCCAGAAAAGTGCGCAACTTTTCCAACTGCAACGTGCCCCCGTCCCATAGATTGGGTGCGCCCCGTTTGCGCGGTGCGCCACGCACAACCCGCCCCGGCGGCACTGAAGCGGCGGCAACTTGCGCCGGCTCGGCACGTGGGAGCGGATTGGCGAAGGCAAGCAGCGGTCGCCGTTCGGCGGTCGAGGGCGGACTTGCACGCAGCGCCCTCAGGCTCTCGACCGATGGCAGAACCGTCACGGCGTGATGCTTGGCAAGCCAGTCGGCGTCGCGATAAGCCCCGGCCTGCTGGCGCGTCGGTGTCGCGATCTTTGCTGCGGTCCGCACCAGCAAATGAAATGGCAGACTCGTCAGGCTGCCCGACGGCACGATGACCAACTGGGACTTGGCGCCGATCACCGGCGTGAGCTCGCCCAATAGTTTGCGATACAGATCATGGGCGCTGGCGAGGCTGAACAGCGGCGACTGCATCTGCTCGCGATCGGTCGCCGTCGGCTCGATATGCAGGGCCGCCCGGAGCTTCGCAACGGCGACTGCGAGATCCTGCGGCGGGATGGCCACCTGGCGCATCACCACCGCCTCGCGCGTGACAGCCCAGACATAAACCTCGTGCAGGCCGACCATGAACGAGACCAGAGCCTCGTCCGGCCCGAGCAGCTGTTGGGTTTCAAGCGCTGACAGGGGTTGTGGCCGCAGCAATTGCTCGTAGCGCGGAAACGCTGCCCGGACTTCGGTGAGCAGGGACGTCCGCCGAGCCACTGCCGCCGCCTGAAGCGTCCGCAGTTCGGCAAACAGGGATGGTGCGTCCGATCCGGATGGCGCGGTCGCAGCCTGGCTCAGCCGCTGCTCCAACACGCCTTGATCGCGCTCAATATCGTCAATCTCTTTGAGCAGTTTCTGCAGGTTCGGGTCGGACGTGGCGGCACGCGCGGCAAGGCTTCGCACGGTGTTGGCGGTGCCCGAACGCGTGGCATGCTGAGCCATCCTGAAGCCTTCATCAAGCAGCTCAGAGGTGGCGGGCGTCTGCGGTTTACCGCCGGACCACCAGATCGCACGGACGTGGCGCTGCAAGCGCAGACGGGCTGCCGCGTCAAAGCTTGAGGCCAGCAGCGTGATTTCGTTGGCGCGGCGTGACACGGCCAGTGAGTCTGCAAACCGGCCCTGCAGCCAGTCGATCTCCGCTAGATTGGAGAGTGTCCGTGCCAGGCTGGCGTGGGACGGCGGGAGCAGGTTGCTGCGCACAGCCAACGCTTCGGTCGCCAATGCGCGGGCTTCATCGAGCTTGTGGTGCCGCATCTGATTGACCGCAAAATCATCCAGCACCGCGGCCAAGGCCAATCGTTGATTGTTCTGAACCGTGCGCAGGGTCGTCACTGCCTCGCGAAACAGTCCTTCGGCCTCGCCATATTTGGCATGGACAAAGAGCCGGGTGGCGCGACGATTGATGACGCCCGCGATGATGCCGTCATCGCGCGGCGTGGCCTGACGATAGATGCGCAGCGCTTCGTTCAACTCGATAGCTGCCAAGGCCTCGTTGCCCGCGATTTCATAGGCACTCGCGAGGTTCTGCCGGGCGTGCGCCACCGAGACGTCATCGCTTGACAGCAAGCGGCTGCGGATCGTGATGGCCTCCTGGTAAAGCTGGATCAGAAGTCCGGCGGGTCGACCGATGAAGCGGTAGGCGTCCGCGAGATTTTGCAGGCTCTCGGCCACCGACAGTTCCGCCACGGGTTTGGCGCGGCGGCGACGCTCCAGCGCCTCTTCATGAGAGCGTGCGGCCTCCGCATATCGGCGCATCCAAAACCGTTGTGCGCCCTGATTGTTCAGCGCCAGTGACAGGGCGGGATGATCTGGCGGTACGTGCTGGCGAAACAGAGCCACGGCGTCGTCGAAAGGTTGGCCGGCATCTTCGATCCGCCCCATGACTTGAAGGACGGTGGCGCGCAGAAACAGCGCTTGCGCCGTACATCCACTTTGCGCGCCAAACTGGTTGGTTGCATCAGTTAAGAGCGCGTCCGCTAGGCCAAGGGCCGGAACCAGATCCTTCTTTGCTATCGTGCCGAAGATCTGTCGCACAGTGTCAGGCCGGCACACAACCGCCGTCTGCCACGTGTCGCGACTCTGGGCTGCGACGGTTCCGCAAGATAGGTGCGCAATCAAAAGCCCCGCAACGTACGCGATGATCGACGCGAAACGCGTGGGCGCAGGACTGGCGGAGGGTTCCAGCATGTTTCATCCTGCCTGCAACTTTTATTGGATTGATCTGGATTGATGACGTGTTGACGGCGCCGGAACTCCAGCATCAATTGCATCGAACAGCAACGCACCGTCGGACGTATTGCTCTGAAAGCCGATTTGTTGCCACCCCGTTTTCGGTCGCCAAATGCGCTGGCTCTGCACGCGTTCAGCTGGACAATCCACGGGCGCAACCTATGCGCGCATTGCGCGCCAAAGCCCCCGCCGCCAGCATTCGGCAAGACCTTCTGCGCCGCCTGAAGGTGGTACTGAGCTTGAAAAAGAACCCCGAAACGTTCTGAACGCAATGTTTGCTACCGCGGCATCAAGGCCGAGGATGTTCATAAGTTCTAAGGTCGCCGGGAGGAACGACATCGGAGGACCCATCGCGTTGTACCTGTTGTCCTTGGGACGGCATTGCTGTCGTCCCATGTTCAGCAACAGAGTTGGCAGCGCCGACCGACGAGTGCGTCCACAGTGTGCAGAATGGGTTCGACACGATGGATCTGCGCCTGACGTTCAGCCAATAGAAACGATCGTCATCGTGCCCGTCGAACGGACGCTGGCCGATGGCGTCGAGATCACCGTGACCGGCCAGGGCCGGACGCGTGGATCGATCCAGCGCACGATCCCGGCGCATGCTAAGGACCTTGCTGCCCTGGGCTCGACGACGAGGACCGAGCAAAGAGCAAACGGAGTCAAGCTGGTGGTGACCAGCACTGATCCGTTTCAAGCGGTCAAGCTCAAGGCGCTCGGCTTTGCCGGGATCATGGTGCAGGGCGGTCACCACCAGCCGCACCATCTCTTGATGGCCAAGGGCCAGTTCGCGCATTGATCGGACGATCCGACCGTCTGGACAGACATGTGTTTCAGCCAATGGGTCCGTGATGCCGTGCCTCAGCTCACGATACGGCCGTCCTCCATAGAGATGATACGGTCGGACATGTCGAGAACCCGGCTATCGTGAATGACCTCCAGGGTCGTGCCGTATCTCGATTGGCCCGGCTTGGCGCGGGTCGCACGGCTGACGCGGACGCGCGAGATCGGCGGCAAGACCAGCGTCGAAACCGTTGCCGCTTTTTCCCCCTCGGGACCTCGATCCTGGCGTTGCATCCAAGGACCTTCCAATGCCCAACGGTTATCGACCCCGAGGCTCCCCCGCTCCAGCCTGAGCGTCACGTCCAGAACTCGATCGCGACGTTGCGACGTCGCCTCGACACGCGCTTGTCGCGCAGCCCATGTTGCGCGCGACCGACGCAGGTGGGCTCGCGGCGGGAAAATTTGTGACACAGTGCAATTAAGGATGCGCGGCAAAACAAGTGAAACGATTTCGCTCCGATCCAGCCCACCCACCGCCGTCAGACCCGCGTCGTGCGTATGCGCGCCAGCAGATGGGGCGGGTACCCAAGCAACCCTCGGCACG
>JAYSUN010000114.1:0-2167 GCA_043719045.1 Hyphomicrobiaceae bacterium
GGATTGGCGGCGGCAAAAGCGGCTAGATAATGCTCGATGAACACCAGAGCTGCGACGTTCTCAAGGGCCTGGCTGTCGGCATCACGCTTGAGGTCCTCCTTGCGGATCATCTTTGCCACCTGGGCGATCTGTGCGTCGGCATAGCCGTGCTCGCGCATAATGCCAGACGTCAACGCCACGTGATGGTCCCGACACGCCATCCGCCACGCGTTGTAACCATCGCGTCCCAGTGGATAACGCGCGCGCGGAATGTCCCAACGTCGCAGGTGTTGGGCGCGGGCCGCAATGCGCAGGCATTCGGGCGCATCGGGGTACAGGCGTGCGAGGCGAGCGGACATGCGCTGCGCGTAAGCAATTTCGCGCGGGACTTCGACACCGTCCACGACCTCGTGCCGAGGATCGGCAGCATTGAGGCCATCGATTGCCGCGATGACGGCATCGAACGTCGGGAGTGGGCTGGTCACGGTCGCATCCTGCATTGTGGCAACTGGAATCTAGCACGAAGCAGAGTTCGCTGATGTGGTTTGCCCGGTTCAACGAGAAAACTCTGCGAAATCAGCGCGGCCTAAGCAATCATTCGTTGGCCTTCCAACGAATGATTGCTTAGGCCAAGTCCTCACAGCCGCACAGCCGTCCCGGTTGGCGCAGGCGTGACAGGGCGTGACCGGAGGCGCTGGTGACGGCCCGGCAGAACCGGTCTACGATGCCCGCTCAACTTTGTGAGGATAGACCATGTTCTCGTTTAGAAAATCACCAACGATGCCGACGGCGGCCAAGGCACTGCCCGGTCGCGCACAGGCGATCCCGACAGCTGAGAAGCATTTTGTCAGCGGTCGCCCGCTGCAGGAGCCGTACCCGGATGGTATGGCCATGGCTTGCGTCGGTCTGGGCTGCTTCTGGGGGGCGGAACGGGTGTTCTGGCAACTCGGTGGCGTTTGGGTGACGGCGGTCGGATATGCGGCAGGCTTCACGCCGAACGCGACCTACGAGGAAGTTTGCTCAGGTGCGACCGGCCACAACGAGGTGGTGCGTGTGGTGTTTGACCCGAAAGTGATTGCCTATGGCCAAATACTGAAAGTGTTTTTCGAGAGCCATGATCCGACCCAGGGCATGCGCCAGGGCAACGACGTTGGCACGCAGTATCGGTCCGGCATCTACACCTCGGATGCGGCACAGATGAGTGAAGCCACCGAGGCGAAGGCTGCCTATGATCGGGTGCTGGGAGCCAAGGGTTTCGGTGCCATCACCACGGAAATCCTGCCCGCCACCGCGTTCTACTTCGCCGAAGCCTATCACCAGCAGTACCTCGCCAAGAACCCTGGCGGCTATTGCAACATTGGCGGCCTCGGCCTGTCCTGTCCGGTCGGAACTGGTGTGAGAGTGGACGGCTGACCACTTGCAAACGAGTAACACGATAGCCGAAAGGAGCGGTAACGACGGGCAATCGCCCGCCGCTGCCGTATTGTCGTAGCGTCCAACCCTCAACTCCCCAGCTTCACACCCAATTCGTGCTCGACCCAGTGGGCCGTTTTATCGAGTGCTTTGGTCAGGGCGTCGAAAATCTCGTTGACTTGGTCCACCGTGATGATCAGCGGCGGGCAGAGCGCGATGCTATCGCCGCCGACGGCGCGGCAGATCAGGCCTTCGTCCTGGGCGAAGGCGACGACTTTCGGGCCGACGGACTGCTTGCCGTCGAAGCTCTCCTTGGTCTTCTTGTTTTTGACAAGTTCGACCGCGCCGATCAACCCGACGCCGCGCGCCTCGCCAACCAGCGGATGCTCAGCCAATGCCCGCAACCGCTTCTGGAACGTCGGCGCGACGCTCTGGACGTGGCCGACGATATTCATGCGCTGATAGATTTCGATGGTCTTGTTGGCAACGGCGCAGGCCAACGGATGGCCGGAATAAGTGAACCCGTGCGCGAACACGCCGAGCTTTTTGCTTTCGTCGAGCATCGCTTGGTAGACCGGCTCCGACACCGTAATGGCCCCCAGCGGCACGTAAGCTGAGGTGATTGCCTTCGCTATCGTCACGGTATCCGGGCGGATGTTGTAGGTGTCGGATCCCCAAAAATTGCCAGTGCGGCCAAAGCCGCAGATGACCTCGTCAGCGATGAACGAGATATCGTGGCGCGATAGAACCGCCTGCACTTTCTCAAAGTAGGTGG
>JAYSUN010000115.1:0-18174 GCA_043719045.1 Hyphomicrobiaceae bacterium
TACGCCAAGATCGTCGAGTGGTCGGAAGAGGACCAGTGCTACGTCGGCACTGCCCCCGGCTTGCTGGATGGCGGTTGCCACGGCGCTGACGAAGTCCAGGTCTTCGAGGAACTGTGCGAGATCGTAGAAGAAGTCATCGAACTTTACAAAATCGACGGCAAACCACTACCGGCCCCGACAGCTGGAAGCAAGTGGGATGCTTCGGTCAATGAAGCGGCTTGACCTATGGTCATACGACTTACTCTTGCGCCGCTCCTGCAAGGACAAGCAGCGCACCTCGCCGGAGTCTCAATGATCTTAATTCTTGTCGCCCGCTCAAGCCACAAGCATAGGAGCGAAAAAGCATTGTGAGCGCAGCGTACCCATGTGGTTTAATGGGCAAAAGTGCGCTGAACCGCCTTGCCGCAAAAAAAGCAGCGTGAAAAACCTGCTTCACAACGCATCCATGTTCTGGACTTGAATACGCGCCGACAGAACGCTCCAAACCTTAGGTCGAAGTCCTCATGGCATCCGTCACACTTGAGAATGTAAAAAAAATCTATGCGGGTGGCGTGGAGGCCGTGAAGGGCGTCTCGCTGACGATCCCGAATGGCAATTTCACGGTCCTGCTCGGGCCCTCCGGCTGCGGCAAGTCAACACTGCTGCGCATGATCGCGGGGTTGGAAACGATCACGGTGGGAACCTGCGCGATTGCGGGCAAGATCGTCAACGACGTCGAGCCTGCCGAGCGCGACATCGCCATGGTATTTCAGAACTATGCTCTGTACCCGCACATGTCGGTCTACGACAATATGGCTTATGGCCTGCGCAACCGGAAGACGCCCGAAGCCGACATTAAACGCCGTGTCGACGAAGCCGCAAAAATGTTGGCGATCACGGAGTATCTGGACCGCAAACCACGTGCGCTCTCGGGGGGACAACGGCAGCGGGTCGCTATGGGGCGTGCGATCGTACGTGAGCCACAGGTATTCCTGTTCGACGAACCGCTGTCGAATCTGGATGCGAAACTGCGGGTGACCATGCGGCTGGAAATCCGCCGTCTGCACAACCGGTTGAAGGCAACGTCGGTGTTCGTGACCCACGATCAGGTCGAGGCGATGACACTGGCCGATCAGGTCGTGGTGATGCACGCGGGTCGCATCGAGCAGGTCGGTAAGCCAACCGACGTGTACCGGCGCCCCGCCTCAACATTCGTTGCGACGTTCATCGGCTCGCCCGCAATGAACTTGATGCCGGGCAAAGTGGTAACGGCTGGCACCGTCGAGACCGCAGGCGGCAAGCTCGCGTTCGACGCCGGCCAGTTCAAAATCGAATCGGGACGCGCAGTCCAGGTCGGCGTGCGACCGGAGGATTTGCAATATGTGCCGCCGCAATCCGCCAGCGGGGGCCTCTCGTTCGACGGTGAGTTCGTCGAGGAGCTGGGCGCAACACGTCTGTTCCACGGCGTATCGGGTGGCACGCCGTTGGTCGTGGCGGTCGCTGCCTCCACGATCAGCGAAGCCAAGAAGGGAGCCCGGCTGATTGCGGAACAGGACATGGTGCATCTGTTCGATGTCGAGACGGGGCGGAGTCTGCGGAGTTGAGTGCAGCTCAACTGGCGTTGCGCTTTTCGAGTGCCGAGACGAGCTTGTCTTTCCAAACGCTTGGCGCGCCGACGCTGTGGGCGAGCAGCCGCGCACGCCGATAATGCAAGTGGGGATTGGCCTCCCAGGTGAAACCGATGCCGCCATGAGTTTGCACGCATTCTTGTGCCGCAAAAATGTAAGCGTCACTGGCCGCTATTCGGGCAACTGCTGCGGCCACTGGCAAATCAGCCCCGCGACTCGCCAGCATCATAGCGCCATAGTAGCCGTTCGAGCGGGACAGCTCGAGCTTGATGTACATATCCGCGAGCTTGTGTTTGATCGCCTGTTGCGCGCCAATTGGCTTGCCAAATGCGTACCGCTCTAGTGCATAATCGCGCGCCATATACATGGCAGCCTCAGCGCCGCCGGTCTGTTCAAATGCCAGATAAACCGCGGCGGTGTTGTAGATCTCGGCCAAATGTCGCCAACCGTCACCAGTCGTGCCCAGAATTTCTGCCCTTGCGTTGGCGAAGGTCAACTTGGCATGTTTGCGGGTCGGGTCGATGGTCTGAACCCGTTCGCGCGTCACGCCCGATTGTGAGAGGTCGATCAGCACCAGCGTGCTGCCAGCGAGGACAATCGCGACTTGCGCTGCTTCCCCATCAGCCACCGGGAATTTGACGCCATTCACGTGTCCACCCGTGACTGTTGTTTTCAATTTGCCCTCGAGCGGTGGCTGCGGGCCCTCCGCGACAGCCAGCGTGCCGATGACGCTGCCGTCGGCCAATTTGGGCAGCCAGGCCTGCTTTTGAGCCTCGGACCCGAACGCCAGGATAGCCTCGGCCGCGAGGTAGATTGAGGAGGCAAACGGCACGGGGGCGCAGGCGCGGCCCAACTCCTCGGCAATGACACAGACCTCGAGCGACCCGAGTCCAAGGCCGCCGTAAGTCTCGGGGATCGCAGCTCCCATGCAGCCGAGTTCAGCCAATCCCGCCCACACCTCAGCTGCATGCGTTTCATCGCCATCGAGCACGCGCCGCACAACTGCCAAACTGCATTTCTCGGTCAGATATCGACGCACACCGGCGCGAAACTGCTTTTGATCGTCCGAGAAATCGAAGTTCATGTGCTGGCATCCATTGAATCCGCGCACAGGTAGTCTTGCACTCAAGTTCCCGAACGGCAACAATCACGTGTCAGCTCATCGGCAGCTAACGGCAGGACTGTTGTGAACAGGTCAAATCCAGTACGATAAGGTCAGACAATCCAGCGCCCAACCGAGGGTTATTCCGATGCCGTTGTTTACCCACGCTGAACTCGAGGCCGCGGCTGCGCTGGTTTATCGGCACATGCCTCCGACACCGCAATATGCCTGGCCCTTGCTCGCCAAACGCACGGGAGCCGAAGTCTGGGTCAAACATGAAAATCATACACCGACCGGCGCGTTTAAGGTGCGCGGCGGCTTTTTCTACATCGACGGGCTGGCCAGAAGTGGAGCCAAAATTGCTGGCGTGATTTCCGCGACGAGGGGCAACCATGGGCAGTCAATCGCCCTGGCGGCACGCAAAGCCGGACTGAAAGCGGTCATCTATGTGCCTCACGGGAACTCCGTCGAGAAGAATGCGGCCATGCGCGCGTTCGGGGCTGAGCTGGTCGAGTTTGGGCAGGACTTTGACGAGGCACGCGCCGAAGCCATGCGCGTTGCAGCCGACCGCGGCCTGCATGCCATTCCATCGTTCCATCCAGATCTCGTTAAGGGCGTTGCAACCTACGCGCTTGAATTGTTTCGCGTGGCTGGCCCACTGGACGCAGTCTATGTCCCGATTGGGCTTGGCTCGGGGATCTGCGGCGTGATCCAGGTCCGTGACCTTCTTGGATTGAAAACCGAAGTCATTGGCGTCGTGTCTGAAAACGCCAATGCCTATGCCCTTTCGTTCGAAGCGGGACGCGTGGTGACGACGACGTCGGCGCGCACATTCGCCGATGGCATGGCGGTTCGCCTACCCGACCCGGTTGCACTCGACATCATCAAGCGCGGTGTGTCCCAGATCATACAGTTGAGCGACGACGACGTTGCCGCCGCAATTCGGGCCTACTACGAAGATACCCACAATCTGGCTGAAGGTGCGGGCGCTGCACCGTTGGCCGGATTGATGCGGGACCGTCATCGGATGGCGAATAAGCGTGTCGGCGTGATCTTGTGTGGGGGCAATATTGACCGATCCGTCTTCTTGCAGATCCTCTCGGGCAAAACACCGAGCGCCTGACACGACGGCGCAGGCTCTGCACATCGATCCGGAATCGCCGCGGAATGCAGTCGCGCGCCAAGACTAGGTTTGCTACAAACGGTAACTCTAGAATCACCGTGTCTGGAATCAAGCGGACGAGAACAGAGGGTGAAGCCCTCGCCTAAGAGGTTGTATGCTCGGTCGAACACAGACGAGATCCCAAGCTCAAACTATGGCAGCGTTGCTCGTCATCTGCGGCCTGAGTGCCACGGGCGTATCGACTGCGACTGCACAAACCACCGCTGCTGACGAGTTGAAACTCGGCAGCTACATGGCCGGTCGGGTGGCGCGTGGCGACAACGATGCGTCGAAAGCAGCTCAGTTTTATCGTGACGCGTTGAGCCGTGATCCGAAAAACACGGCATTGCTGGCGCAGGCTTTTGAGATGGCGGCGACCGAAGGCGATTGGGCCAATGCGACGACCTATGCCGACAAGATAGTCGCAGCCGGCGGCGACAATCGGATGGCGAGGCTCATGGTGGCTTTGGCCGCATTTAAGGCTGGAGAGTTCACCAAAGCCGAGGAGCATTTCAAGACCACTGAAGGTAACCCGGTCGGGGAGCTCACATCCAGTATTGGCCGTGCCTGGATCAAACAAGCGCAGGGCCAGACCAAAGAGGCACTTGAACTTCTCGAGCAGCCGAAGGTCGCCGAAAGTATTCAGGCATTCTATCGCTATCACAAAGCGCTGTTGGCCGACGTCGCCGGCCGCAAGAGCGAAGCACGCGCTGCGTATGACAGGGCTGGGAAAGGCGGCGAGACCAAGACCTTACGATTTGCACTGGCTTTTGCCCAGCATGCCTCGAACGGCGGTGATTCAACGGCTGCAAAGGCGGCACTGCAAGGCCATTTGGACCGTGCGCGCGGCGACGGTCACCCGATGGCACGTGCTTATCTGAAGCGGATTGAAGCCGGTGAAAAGTTACCGCTCATCGTCTCGACGCCGGCTGAGGGATTGTCAGAAGCCTTCTACGGACTCGGCGAAGCGTTGATGAGCGAAGGCGGGCTTGGGCCCGGTGCGATCTTCCTGCAATACGCGCTGTATCTCGACCCGAAGTCACCGTTTGCGCTAGCAACGCTTGCAAACGTTTTGGAAAGCACCAAGAAATATGAATTGGCCAACGCGGCCTATGATCGGGTTCCCAGGGGTACGCCGCTGGACACATCGATCGAAATTCGCAAGGCGCTGAACTTGTCGGCGTTGGAGAAAATCGAGGAGGCCAAAACGATCCTCGAGGCCATCGCCCAGCGCGAGCCGAACAACGTCCAGCCGCTTGAGACACTCGGTTCGATCATGCGCGGTGCCAAGCGCTATGACGAAGCGATCGCCTATTACACCCGCGCCATCGGCACGTTTGCCAAGCCGGAAGCGCAGCAGTGGTCGTACTACTATTCACGTGGAACCAGTTATGAGCGTGTGAAAAACTGGCCAAAGGCTGAAGCCGATCTGCAACAGGCCCTCAAGCTCGCGCCGGAACAGCCCATGATCCTGAACTATCTCGGCTATTCCTGGATCGACCAGAACAAGAATCTGAAACAAGGGATGGCCCTCATCGAGAAGGCCGTGCGACTGAAACCAGATGATGGTTACATCGTCGACAGCCTTGGGTGGGCGCATTTCAAGCAAGGTAACTTTAAAGAAGCCGTCAAGTGGCTGGAGCGCGCAGTCGAACTGCGACCTGAGGATCCGGTCTTAAATGATCATTTCGGTGACGCTCTTTGGCGCGTCGGTCGCGAGCGCGAGGCACGCTTTCAGTGGGAGCAGGCACTGACTCTCAAACCTGAGCCTGAAGATTTGGACAAGATCAGCAAGAAGTTGAAGAGCGGTCTGCCAACTTTAGTGCAAGGCAAGCCCGTCCGGCCAACTCGTCAGGTCCAGACCAACGAGCCGCCAAAGAAGCGAACTGATGCGCGGTCTCAGCCAACAAACCCGGTTCAATGAACCGAGGTTGCGTTGAAAATCTCGGTTTGATGAGTTCACAACCCGTCAGAAAAGGCTTCGGCCTATCGCCACTATCCGATAATCACCTCGGATTTTCGGTCCAGCAATCCGGCCAGTTCTTCCAGACGGCGCCGCAGGCGTTCGCCGTCAAGCACTGCATGCTGAGGCGGTAATCGCAATTGCAGCCTATCGGCCGCGTAGATCAGCGGCACCTCATCGATCAGCCCGGGGCGGCCCATCGAGATCATGTGCGCGCAGCGGATCGCAGCTCCAACAATGCGTGCTCGCTTCAAGAGCCTGCCCGACACTAGCTTCTGCATCTGATCTGATAGCTCGTAGTGCGTGTTTGGCTCGTCGTTGGGTCCGTCATGTCGGAAATAAATTGCTAATGCGAGAAAAAACCGGCCGGGATGATCGAGACCGGTTAACGCCGCATGGGCCACAAGATTGAGGGTTTGCTCGCCGCGATAATCCGGATGTGCGCGCCAACCCACGTCAGACATCAGACACGCGGCGTGGCGGAGCCGTCGCTCTTCGTCGGTCTCCTTTGGCCCCGGCAGTGCAAACAAGACATCAGTCCAACTGCACAATTCCTGGGCATGACGAACGGAGCGCGCGCGCTGCTGAGCCGATTCAGTCGCAAACGCCAGCAAAGGATCGCGCGATCGCTCCAGGGGCGACAAGAGCGAATAGACTAGCCCTTCGCGAATGCCGAAAACGGAGAACACGACTTCGGATGGATGCAGCTTTCTTAGCAACCGTTCCAAGGTTGCGGCGCCGTACGGCAGCGCCTCACGTCGGGCTTTCGGAATTGCACCCGCACCTGGCAAGATCGAAAGTTTCTTGGCTTTGCGGATGTCTTCGCAGAACGCGATCATTGCTTTGGCCGGCACCGAATAGCCGTGCATCACACGCAGCGGATAATCACAGGCCTCCATGTGCATCTTAGCAAGCGATCGCCAAGTCCCGCCGACGGCATAGAACGCACGGTCACGCCCTTGAGGCAACCAAGTCACGCGCGCGATCTCGCGATCAACAATCTCAAGCGCCTTGTCGATCCTCCCGCCAGAGATGTCGATCAAACGAAGGC
Organism: Hyphomicrobiaceae bacterium; assembly: GCA_043719045.1. GTDB lineage: Bacteria > Pseudomonadota > Alphaproteobacteria > Rhizobiales > Hyphomicrobiaceae > JABFRJ01. The sequence goes on from JAYSUN010000115.1 coordinate 6,886, forward strand.
TGCCGAGCGGCAGAGTCATTGCGTCACGTAACCTTGATTGCGCGATGTCGATGATTTCCAGTGACCCGCCACCAAGATCGCCAGCGAAGCCATCGGGCTGATGACAGCCCATGATAATGCCATACGCGGCCAACTGGGCTTCCTGCTCACCAGACAGGACGTCAATCTTGACACCACTTGCAGCTTCAGCTCGGCGGATAAAATCCGGCCCGTTGCTGGCCTCACGGCAGGCGGCCGTGGCAATCGCTCGTACGTTTTTGACGGCGAGGATCCGGTTGATCGCGCGGAACCGGGTCAACGCGTGCAGCGCCCTCTCGACAGCATCATCCGGCAACTTGCCCGTCGAGGCGACTGAGCGCCCAAGACCCGCCAAGACCTTTTCATTGAAGATCGGAGCGGGTGCGCGGGTGGCACCCTCGTAGACCACAAGGCGCACAGAGTTTGAGCCGATATCAATGACGCCCATTGGCTCAAGACCGGCAGGCGCGTATTCATGATCAGGCGTGCGCGACATGCCGCGTCCTTATTCAATGTCTGCAGATCTGTAGCCCAGGCTGCGCCGTCCTATAGCAGGTATTTGTTTCGCCGCAGCAGCTGCATTTGAACGTTCGTCAACCCGTGTTGTTTTGTTGTCGGTGCCCCCCGCTATTTCGCAGCCTTCTGTTTGCCGTCCGAAAAATCAGAAAACACCATGTCCGGTGATGAGGTGTTGTGACGCGAGATGCTGGTGCGGCCAGCCCACAAGTCCGTGGTCGTAGCTTTCTTGAAGCTCATAACTCCGTCTTCTCGCCAGCCTTTGGAGCCCTTGTCGCGGACCGCCACGCGGGCAACATCGTTGTTGAAATCAGTAATGAACATCGAGCGCAGGGCCGCAAACGGCTTGCCATCGGTCGGTCTGTCGAAGGTCACGTCGAGACGATGACGATTCTGATCGACGAGCGCGAGCCTGAGGGTCGCCGAGCCGCCGCGCTCAAAATTCAAGGTGAAGGTCTTGCTGGGCGGATCAAAGACGATCTCTTTGATGCGAACGATGGGGCGACCGTCCTGCTCAATCGGCCCGACCAGGAACGACGAGCCGAATGCCGTCGGCGGCATGCCGGCGGGTGCTTTCGGGCGGATGCGCCAATAACCGTCTTGTGGATACAGCACCAACACTTCCTCGCCACCCATCGGCCGGATCATCCAGACCTGGATCAGATGCAGACCTTCGACGACGCGATCACCGATGCGCAACGTGGCAGTCGCCGGACGCCAAAAAGTCGGGAAGGTCAGCCCGACGACCCACATCTCAATCTCTTCGTAAACGGTGACTCGCTTCGGCACGGTCGGGGCGGATGGTGGAGCGAATGACGGATCGCCCTTCATGTCACACGCCGTCCAATCCGCTTCGAAACTGTCGCGCTGAAGGCTGGTGATGTACGCGGGGTGTGCCGCCTCGATGCGGAAAGACTTCACATCACGCGCCGCGATGTTGAGCGTGACATTGTCCTTCTCGGCGCACAAAACCGGTTCGGACGCGTTGGTGACGTCAACGGCCAGACCTTCAAGCGAGGCGCCGTGGGCGTGGCTCGCGGCCGCCACCATCAGAGCTACGGCAAACATACGGCGAAATTTCATGGCTCGACCCCGGCACCCCATCCCATCCCATCACCAAGCGCAGCATGGCGCCCGGAGTTGACGTGTCATGTGGCGATGGCCTGAGCATGGCAAGAAAAAACGACGGTCGCGATTTCGGGGCAATCACCGACCAATCAATTCGCCCCCTCCAACAATCGCCGCGCGATGACTTGCGCCTGGATTTCGGCGGCGCCCTCAAAGATGTTGAGGATGCGGGCGTCGCACAGTACGCGGCTGATCGGGTACTCCAAAGCGAAACCATTGCCGCCGTGAATTTGCAGCGCGTTGTCGGCGGCAGTCCAGGCGATCCGGGCGGCAAGTAGTTTGGCCATGCCGGCTTCGAGGTCGCAACGGCGGCCCTCATCCTTCTCGCGCGCCGCGAAGTAAGTGATCTGGCGCGCGATCATGACTTCGACGGCCATCAGCACAAGCTTGTTGGCAACACGCGGGAAGTTGGCGATGGGTTTGCCGAATTGCACGCGGTCGATGGCGTATTTCAGCGCCAGATCCATCGCCGATTGAGCGACGCCAACAGCCCGCGCGGCGGTCTGGATACGGGCCGCTTCAAATGTCGCCATCAGCTGCTTGAAGCCCTGACCTTCAACGCCGCCGAGCAATTGCGCTGTCGGGACCTCAAAACCGTCGAAAGAGATGTCGTACTCTTTCATGCCGCGATACCCCAAAACTTCGATCTCGCTGCCGGTCATGCCCTGGGCTGGAAACGGATCGGTGTCAGTGCCACGCGGCTTTTCGGCAAGCAGCATCGACAGGCCTTTGTAACCCTTCTCATTCGGATCGGTGCGGACGAGCAGCGTCATCACGTCGGCACGAACCGGGTGCGTGATCCACGTCTTCTGGCCGTAGATTTTGTAAACGTCGCCGTGCCGTTCGGCGCGGGTTTTCAGAGTGGCCAGATCCGAGCCGGTATTGGGTTCGGTGAAGACCGCGGTCGGCAAAATCTCACCCGAGGCAATCTTCGGCAGATACTTGGCCTTCTGCTCAGGCGTGCCACCGGCGAGAATCAACTCAGCTGCGATTTCAGACCGTGTGCCAAGCGAGCCGACTCCGATATACGCACGTGACAGTTCCTCAGACACCAAGCACATGCTTTCCTTGCCGAGACCCAGGCCGCCGAAAGCCTCAGGCATGGTCAGGCCGAACACGCCGAGGTCGGCCAACTTGGCGATGATATCGAGCGGGATGTACTGGTTCTGAAGATGCCATTGATGCGCATGTGGCAGCACTTCAGCCGCGCTGAAGCGGCGCATCTGGTGACGCATCGATGACAGCGTGTCGTCAAGCCCGGTATCCCCGAAAGTCGTGTTGTTTGGCTGCGCCATGATCAGCGCCATGAGCTCCGCCCGGACGGCTTCGCTGGTACCGACATCAATCACCGCCGCCGCCGCGTTCTCGAACGCCCGGCTGTCGCTGCGGCTCACGCCAAGGGCTGGCAGGCGGACCGTCTCCGTCTGGCTCATCGGGATGCCACCGGCGATTTGTGCCGCGTACTCGGCAAAACCGATGGCCAGGATGAGATGCTCCATCCGGCCGAACCGGTCTTCGCTTTGCAGCTTGGCGGCCCATGCATGCATTTGGCGCAGCGCCTCAACTGTCGTTGCGAGCCAGGCAAACCCGTGCGCCGCCGCCTGCTCTGCATCCATCGTGGCGGCAGCCACCCGTCGGCCAACCGCCGTCTTGACTTGTAACAACACACGATCTGCCGCCGAAAGCACAGGTCGCAGCGCATCCAGAGAGTGCAGTTCTTCAGACTGCGTACGGAGGTTGACAGCGGCGATCATAGCAATCTCCTGAGGACTGATGCTGCAGTGCAAGGTACGTGGTTTGACCGGACTAGCCAATGCGGCTTTCGAGCGTCCGCGCCGGGTTCCACGCGGATTCGTCATCCTCACCTAAGCCACTCAAGGCCATTCAAGTCACAGATCGCGAGGCTGAAGAAGCTCCTGCCCCCACGAGGGTGGAGGGTACACCGACTCTTGGAGGTCAGCACCAGAATTGCATGGCCCTGGGAGCTGGTCAGGGAGATCGACGAACACCGAGACTTGATCGAGCCAACGTGCGAAAAGAAAAGGTGAAAGCGCTCAACGACGACGGGCACACTCACGGCCAATAATTGACTGCTGGTTTAACAGTTTTTAGCACTTTCCCTTTACCTTCACGGCGGAGCTTGGCGGAATCTGATTGAAGTTTGCGTTTTCGCTGCAAGATCGGCATGTTTTAACGGATCATCCCCTCGTGACAGCGTCGCACGACAATGCCTTGCCCGACCGCCCTGTGCGCGCCACGGATGCAGCGCGCACCAGTTGGCCTGTGGACGACCGTGTCGCCCCCCTCGTTGGCACAACACCAGATTTGGCCAAGCAAGACATTCCGGTCGAGGGTGAGGCATTGGATCTCGTCGGTATTCTGTCGGCGGTTCAGGAAACGGCGTACCTTTGGGATATTGCGGCAGATACAATCTCGTGGGAACACAATGCCGTGCAGGTCCTCGGCGTGCACCACAAAGATGAAATTTCAACCGGTCAGGCGTTTCAGTTCTTGATTGCCCCTGAGCATATCGGCCGCCGACACAACGAGATCGCGGGCGCTAAAGCTGACAGCACAACCACCGGCACCGCTTACCGCGTTCAATATCGGTTTGTCCCCGGCGGCCGTCGCAGCGACGCGTCACTTTGGCTTGAGGATCACGGCCGCTGGTGGCCCGGCGACGACGGCAAACCCTCGCGTGCACGTGGCGTTATCCGTGTCATCAATGAACGCTACCAGGAAGAACAGCGGCTGCTGTACCGGTCGGATCATGATGAACTGACGGGCCAGTTGAATCGCATTCGCCTGTCGGAGGCGCTGGAAGCCATCGTGCAACGGTCAGGCCGCTCACGGCAGCCCTGTGCCTTCATCATGGTGGCCGTCAATAACCTCGCGCTGATCAACGAAACCTTTGGCTTTGACGTCGGTGACGAAGTCATTTCATCGGTTGCAACCACGATCAAAAACAAACTCCGTGGCGGCGACACCCTTGGCCGCTACTCGTCGAACAAATTCGGTGTCATCTTGAACGACTGCGGACCGGGCGCGATGCGCACGGCTGCCGAACGCTTCATGAAAGCCGTCCGCGACACCACGATCAGCACCACCGCTTGCCCCCTTTCGGCAACGGTCTCGATTGGCGGTGTGCTGATCCCAGACCAAGCCAACACGGTTCAGAACGCGCTCAGCCACGCCCTCCAGGCCCTCGACAAAGCCAAGCGCGGTCGCTTCGATTGCTTCACCAGTTACGAGCCAACACCCAACCAGGACTCGGTTCGCCGTCGCAACATTACCGTGGCCGACGAGGTCACGGCAGCACTCGACGAACATCGCATGCTGTTGGCGTTGCAGCCAATCGTGTCGCTAAAAACCGGTGAAACCAAACACTACGAATGCTTGCTTCGTATCGAGAGCCCGGATGGGACCATCGCTTCAGCTGGCGAGTTCATTCCGGTGGCTGAGCAACTCGGCATGTCCCGTCTGATCGACCGACGCACGCTGGAACTCTGCGCCGATCTGTTGAAGCGCTTTCCGAAAATCTCGCTGGCGTTGAACGTCTCAGGGCTGACGGCCAACAACCACGATTGGCTGGTGGCGTTGCACCGTTTCACGGGAGGCCGCAAAGCGATTACCAATCGCCTGATCATTGAGATCACCGAAACGGCAGCCATCAGCGACATCGACCAAACCGTTGCGTTTGTCGATACGTTGAAGGAACTCGGCTGCAAGGTTGCCATTGATGATTTTGGCGCGGGTTACACCAGCTTCAAGAATCTGAAGCTGCTCAACGTCGACATGGTCAAGATCGACGGTGCCTTTATCAAAAATTTGGCAACCGATACGCACGATATGGTGTTCATCCGCGCACTGCGTGACCTCGCCACCACATTCGGCATGGAAACCGTGGCTGAGTGGGTGCAGGACGAGAAGACCGTTGAGCTGCTGCGCGACGCCGGCATCGACTACATGCAGGGTTTCTATTGCGGCGTGCCGATCTTGTCGACGGACTTCAAGGGCTGATCAGGCCGGCGCCGGCGACGTCAGCACGGGAGTTCCCGGGTCGGGACCAACCGCCTGCATCGGAACGTAAGTTTCGGGCAGGACCAGCGGTGACGGACGGCCACCCGAAGCATCGTTGAATGGGGTGCCGAATGGGACATTGACAGGCGTTGGTGCCGGATTGGGCGGATCAATTTGCAACGAATCAGGAAAACCGGATTTGGTAGCATCCGCAGGTCGAACCTGGGGAAGAACCTCCGCGCCACGTGGCGGAAACAGAATCAAGCCGTCACGCAAGGCCAGCACAATCGCCTGGACCCGACTGCGAGTCCCGAGCTTTTTCTTCGCATTCTGCGCATGAAAATTGATGGTTTTTGCCGACAAGGCCAAGATCGTCGCTATTTCCCAGTCTGACTTGCCGGTGGCGATCCAGGCCAAAATCTGTGCTTCCCGTGGGGTCAGAAGTTTTGGCATATGTTGAAGCGTTCCCCGTGTGCGTTGCTGAGCCGGTGCACGTGCCGAATGTGTGTGCCACGCACCGCGCCGAATAGCAGTCGCACACTTTTTGCGCGAAATCAGCAACTTTGACGCGATACAGTAAACGCATGCGCTATGATCTCATCCGCTCAGCGAGGCCGGATTGAAGTTGCGACGGCGCCCGACAAACGGCCTAGCCCCCACCAAAAATACGGCGGTTCTCCTCCTGCGAGAGAGGCCGATAGCTTGGTGGTTTCGTCGCCGGTGTCGGCTGTGGCACCGCCCCCCCAGCAGGCGCTGCGGATTTCGCTCGAAGTGAGGGGTCCATCGCGTCGGGAACTGCACTTGGCTGTGTCGCGACATCCGCGGGTGCCGCTGCTTGGCCGGGTTGCGGCAGGCCATCCACAGGCAATGCAGGTGCGGGCACGGTACCGGTCTCCAAGGTCTTCCGGCGTTCGACTTCGTCTCGGGCGCGCTCGTCATCTAGTTGACGCAAGCGCTCGAGATCATCCAGATCACGCTCCATTTTGCGAACGGAGACTTCGCGCTCCAGTGCCTCGCTGCCATAGTCGATCCTGGCTCGTCCGAGTGCTGCGAGTGGCGCCGTGAAGCTGACCGTCAGCGGCGGCAGCGGTGGCTGGGATTTGACCGGCACAGGCGCACCGGTCGCGTTCACGGACGTGGTCCACCCCGGCGGCGGCGGCAACGCCCTGCCGGGTAACTCTAACTGCCACGTCCCGCTCAGCGCCATGCTCGCCAGTTCAATCGCGAGATGTGCAGTGACCCGGCCGTCGGTGCCATCAAGAGCGATCGGCGTTAAAGTCATGATGCCGTTTTTGACTTCAAACGGTACCGTGCGTGCCGGCACCACCAATGCCTGTGCCGGGTCTGGCTTAGCTGCAAGTCGGGCACGAAGGGTGGCTGCCAACGCATCGGCCGGACCGCGCAAAGCCGCGTCAAGGGCGTCTGCCAACAAAGCCGGTGTCAAGAGTGAATGTTTCGTCTCCGATAGAGAAAACGTGCCACGTCCGGTCAACGACGAAATCAGGTCCCGTGGAGACAACGCCTTTCCCGTCAGCGTCATGAGCCCACTGACGGCGCCGGTCACCGCGGGCGTTGCCGACGCATCGCCGCGCAGTTGATCAATCTGAACATTCTGCCCGCGCAGAACCAGCGCGACCAGTGTGCCATCCGTGGCCGCATCAAGTTTGACGCCGCCGCTCCAGCGTCCTGCCGCGCCGACGGCATCGAGATCCCGCAGTTCAAACCGATTCGGCGAAAGCGCGACGACGAAATGAGCCCGCTGCAATCTGGCGCCACCGGGCAGGGCGAGATGGTCTGCACGAACCACAACGTCAGCGGTCACAGCGTTGATCGCCCGCAGATCGAAGGGCTGCACCGGCCAATCGGTGGCCAACCAATCAGACGCTGCATCAGCAGATGCAGCTGACGCCACTGACCGCTGCAACAACAGTGGACGCAGCGCCGAGGCGACAGCAAAACCGCTGGTTTCTATCTCTCCCGTGATGTGCGTAACCGCACCCTGATCGGTGGCCCTGAGTTCGCCCCGCAGACTGGTGTCTGCAAGTTTTCCATTGATGCGGCTGAGCTTGGTACCAACTCTTGTGGACTCGATCCGGGCTGTCCCGGCCATCGCGACACCATCGAGCCGAAGCCGAGACAGAGCTGGAAAATACCGCGCTAATATCGCGCTGTCGGACACCGCAACCCTGACATCGCCAGCGGCTGAGATCGTCGACACCGAGAGTGCCACATCGGGTCCGGCATCATGCGCGAACTGGCCTGCAAATTCAGCATTGCCGGTCCCAGACACAAGGCTCACTCGTGTGACCAGTCCAGCTGACCACGCACCCGCCGCCGTCAACGCAATGCTACTCGCCGACTTGAGCTGCGCTGGTGATCCTGCAGCAACAGATAATTGAGTTGGCGACACCAGCGTCCGAGCCAGCGTCTCCGCCCCCAACCCATCAAGGCGTGCTGTCACATCAAGTGGCGCTGTCAGCCACCCTTCGATGCCCTGGTTCAAGTGTGCTTTGATGCGGACCCGCGTGTCCGCGACATCGCCGTCCGCCGTCACATCGAACGGCGCTTTTGGCCCTAAGCCGAAAGTCACAACGCCGGCCATCCGCAGAGGAACCAGGCTCGACCGTCGGTTTGGCTCTGGCAACAGATTGGCCGGCACAGCCACCAAGTCCGCCAACACAGCGAGCCCCGTCACGTCCGTTGCTGAAACGACCCCACGCAGCGTGCCCCGCGGTTGCGCAGCCAGCGTCGGCACATCACCTTCGACATCGAGCGTAACGCCATTCGCTGCGACCAAGCGCAGTTGTCGCACGCGCACGCGGCCATCTTTGAGCTCAATGTCGGCCGCGGCATCCTGATAGCTCGCGCCGGGAACCAGCAATTGCCCTGCGCGCAGCCGGAGCACCGCGTCCATCGTCGTCGATTGCGACCCAAGCGCTGCACCCGCGCTGAGATATGACAGCAATGACCCAGCACCCGCGCCACGCTCCGGTAAGACCGCGCGCAAATCGATTTGTGGCCCCTCGACCAGCACCGAGATCTCCGGTCGGCCTTGCCAGCGATACCCCAACTCACCCTGCATGATAGTGCCGGCAAGCTCGCCCACAAACTCGCGCGCCACCACGCCATCGGGCGCGGCTGAAAGCCTAGTGCGCATCGCAAATGGCCCGTCGCGCCCAGGGTCAAGCACGATCCCGCCGCTACTCGACCAACCCAAGAAACGCGCGAGGCTCGATCCGCGCAAGACCATATCTCCAGCAAAGGCCGTCTCTTCGCCGCTGCCGGTCATCAGACCTTTGACGTCGGCACGGGCGCCGCCAGGCAAACCAATCTGCAGTTCCTGAATTTCAGTTTCAGCCCCCTGACCCTGCAGGACCAAGCGCAAACCACTCACCGGCTCGCGGCCCAGATTGGCCTGCTCTACATCCAGTGTCAGCGACGCCCGGCCTACTTCTGGATTGAAGCCGTTGAGCCGGCGCGCCAACGTCAACATACCGGCGATCGGACCCTGCGTGGGCAGCGCCGAAGCATCCGTCCCAGGCACCGGACTGGCACCCGTCAATTGGTCCAGATCCAACCATTTCGCTGCCAGCACGGCTCGCATGTCGACAGCCTGAGCCAAGTCGACAACCGCCTCGCCCGTCAAGATCTGCGGTCGACCAAAGCGCTCAAATGCCAATGTCAGATTGGCCAGCTTCACCGACTTTAAATCAGCGCTCAAGGCGGCTTTGACTTCAACCGGCGCCTCCGGTTCCGACTTAGCACCGGTCGCAGCCTGGGGAGCTGACAGTTGCGGCAGCGGGACTTGCGCGGTCAATTCGCCTTCAAGCCGTGGCGAACGCCCGAGATCGATGGCTCGCGCATCGAAGGCGAAGCTCGAGCCGGACTCCAACTGCTTGAGAAGCGCTTTAAAGCGGATCCCGCCATCAGCTTCTTGTTTGGTCGTTGAAAGCCGCAGTTCACGTCGCGCTTGATCAGTGCCAAAGAAGCCGCGAAACCGGAACGGGCCATCCAACGCCTGGGCCGACAACTCACCGTCGATCGACTCCAAGCGGAGACGCTCCGACTTGTCAGGCCCATAGATGCCGAGCACACCGCCTTCAATCTTGACGGCTTGTAAGGCTACTTCCGTCGGCATGAACGACAGCCGTCCCGTGCCCTGCCCCAAGGTCTTCCAGTTGCCGCCGCCCTCCCCATCCAACACGAGATGCAAGAGCGGCTTCGAGAGAACCATCTGATTGGCTTCGAGCACACCCCGGAACAGCGGCGCGATCGACAGCCGACCTTTCAGCGCTTCGGCCCGAAAAAACGGCTCGCCCGAGTTAGCTTCGGTATCGGCCACGCGGATCTGTTCAACTGAAAATGAAGGTGTTGGCAACAGCCGGACCTTGACCCGGCCACCCACGCGGACGTCACGAGACAAGAGACGGGTCGCCTCTTCCTCGATCACGCCACGATAGTTGTCCCAGTTCACCGCGCGCGGCACGGCAAACAGCGCGGCGAGCGCTGCGATCAGTACGACGGCAACGGCGACAAGAAAGTTGTTCACCACCACCCTCGCTGGTTGCTTTCAGGGCAAGCCCATTTCATGCCTTACTTTGGCACATCTTTAGGGCGATCGTATAGCGAATCGCCAAGTGAAACTCATTTCACCTGTGGGCAGGAAGCTGGCGCTTGTGGGCAAGACCATTTCACCTGCGGACAGATCACTTTCGCCTGTGAGCGGATCACTTTCGCCTGTGGGCAGAATGCTTTCGCCTGTGGGCAGAATGCGTCGCCCTGTTTTCGGTTCGTTGAAACACCTCTAGAAGTCGGACTTATGACCACGCCCGCAAACATGGCTCGCCGTCAACCAGATGTCGCCACTCCCGCCGAGGATCAGGCTGACGCAGACGGCCAATTGCCGATTGGCCGCGCGTTATCGATCTCGGAACGCGCCCTCGGCAAGACTGGCCCGGCGCCCTACCTCCAAGGTTTAAACCCAGAACAGAACCAAGCCGTAGTGACGACCGACGGCGCGGTCCTTGTGCTGGCTGGCGCGGGCACCGGCAAAACCCGCGTGCTGACCACACGCATCGCGCATATTCTCGCGACCAATAAAGCTTGGCCATCGCAGGTTCTTGCGGTCACCTTTACTAACAAAGCTGCGCGTGAAATGAAGGCACGCATCGGTAAGCTGATTGGCGGTGCCGTCGAAGGCATGCCCTGGCTCGGTACTTTCCACTCGATCGGTGTCAAAATCCTCCGCAAGCACGCCGAGTTGGTCGGCCTCAAGTCAGGCTTTACCATCCTCGACATGGACGACAGCCTTCGACTGATGAAACAAGTCATCGAGGCCGACGGGCTCGACAAGGAACGCTGGCAAGCTCGCCAACTGGCGAGCCTGATCGACAGCTGGAAAAACCGTGGCATCACGCCGGACAAAGTCGCGCCCGGCGAAAGCTTCGCCTTTGGCAATGGCAAGGGCCAAAAGCTGTATGCCGATTATCAGTCCCGTCTGAAGGAACTGAACGCCGTCGATTTCGGTGATCTCCTGCTCGAAGGTTTGCGCCTGTTCCAACAGAACCCCGACGTGTTGGCCGAGTATCACCGCCGTTTCAAATACGT
>JAYSUN010000116.1:0-18162 GCA_043719045.1 Hyphomicrobiaceae bacterium
TCTCAAACCGGCGGCCTCGCGGGGGTTGTGGCACCAGCACAAGCGCGCGGGTCCCCACTGACCGGCCGTCGATAGGCTGGTCGGCAGAGCTGCCGGTGGTTCGTTGACGCTGGTCCGCATCAGCAAGATCATCCGGCGTTTTCTGTCTCTTGCTCAAACGGTGAGTGCCTCTGGCAGTCGATCATGAATCATTTGGCTCGTGATCCTGCAAATTAACCGGCTGACCCGGCATAATTGTGGAGATCGCGTGCTTATAGACCAACTGTGAATGGCCGTCGCGACGCAACAAAACGCAGAAGTTATCAAACCATGTGACAATGCCTTGCAGCTTAACGCCGTTGATCAGGAAAATGGTCAGAGGCGTTTTGGCTTTGCGGACGTGATTGAGAAACGTGTCTTGCAGATTGGCTGAATGTTCTTTCGCCATTGTTATTGGACCTTGTTCTTGGTGGCCGGCTTTGTAGCAGAGCACAGGTAAGCCCTGCGTCAATTATGACACATGGCAGATTTGTTCGCGCCTGCACAGAGGAATCCGTACAGGCTCGAAAAGTGCCTGATTTGTTTTCTCACAGCTGACGAATTGCTTCAGATCTGGCCGACATCACGATCGCGAACGCGTTGGACAACAGACGCCTGGCTGCCCGCGCTTGACAGAGAGTTGATCTCAAGTCTGAGGTGCCGATCTCGCCAGGAGCGACCCATGTCCATGATCTATCCGAAGTCCAGTGGGGCCGTCCATCCGGCCTATGACTACGCCCCCTATCGTTCGACTGAGAAGCGGCACCCCAAACGCCCGCTGGTGATCATGCCGCATACATTAACGGAACTGACCGGCCCGGTTCATGGGCACGAGTGCGTCCGTCCGGGTGACAACGATCTCACTCGACAACACCTGGGGCAACCGATTGGTGAGCGCATCATCGTCACCGGACGGGTGCTGGATGAAGACGGCCGGCCGGTGCCAAACACGTTGGTTGAAATCTGGCAGGCGAATGCCTGCGGCCGCTACATTCATGTCGTCGACCAACACGATGCCCCGCTTGACCCAAACTTTACCGGGGCTGGTCGTGCGGTCACAGATGCCGACGGCCGCTACCATTTCATCACCATCAAGCCGGGCGCGTATCCTTGGGGCAATCATCCCAATGCTTGGCGGCCGCAGCACATCCACTTTTCGGTCTTCGGCATGAGTTTTCTGTCGCGTCTCGTAACGCAGATGTATTTTCCGGGGGACCCGTTGTTTCCGTTCGACCCGATTTTCCATTCGGTCACCGATGAGAAAGCTCGCCATCGCATGATTGCTCGATTTGATCTCGACACCACGAAGCCCGCTTGGGCCTTGGGCTATCAATTTGACATCATCCTGCGTGGCCACAACGCCACGCCGTTCGAGGACCCGCACCATGACTAAGTCCGTCAAGCCTGATGGCATTACACCGTCTGCGACGGTTGGGCCCTTCTTCAAATACGGCCTCACGCCGGCTCGCCAATACGCCTGGAACGACGTGTTTTCAGCCAGCACCATCACCCCGGATGCCGTTGGCGAACGGGTTGTCATCTCCGGCCGAATTCTGGATGGCGATGGCGTCGCCATTCCCGATGCGATGATCGAAATCTGGCAAGCTGATGCGGCCGGCCGTTATGCCCACCCGCGGCAGCACGGCGCCGCAAATGCAGCCTTCAAGGGATTTGCCCGCGCCGATACCGACAAACACGGCGGGTATCGCATCGAGACCATCAAGCCGGGGCAAACGATTGGCCCCAACAGCCAAAGCCAAGCACCACATATCCTCGTTGCCGTGTTTGCGCGCGGCATGCTGCGCCACCTTTACACACGCATCTACTTTGCAGACGAGGCGGCAGCGAATGCGGCTGATCCAATCCTTGCGCTGGTGCCCGCCGAACGGCGTGGGACGCTTTTGGCAACCGGCGACAAGGCTGATTACCAATTCGACATTCGGATCCAGGGCGACGCTGAAACCGTATTCTTCGACATCTGAACGATGCCGCCCCACGCGACACCTCATGCGCTCGGCAGCCGCGGGCTATGGGCCAGAATTTGCTTCCAGATCGCCACCTCATCAGTGACGATCCACTCGTGCCTGATGCGACCCTCGACCATGGTGGCGTGGTTCATCCCCATCACGTGAACGGGTGCACCGGTGGGCGTCCCGAAATTGCCGAAACCGCTATGGGTTCCCGTCAGTGACCACCGCATTGTCAGCCGCACGGATTGACCCGTATCGTGATTGGCGAAGGCGCTCTCAACGTTGAAGAGGCCGTCGGGAAACGCTGCGAGATAGCCGAGGCAGAACCGGTCAATGGCACTGTGACCGTTGATCTCGCTGCCGCCTGGAATCGCGACGGCAGCACCTTGAAAATAGAGATCACGAATCGCTGCTGTTTCTTTGACTCCCCAGATTCGCCGCCAACCCTCTGCGTAAGCATTGACGTCGGGATCAGCGAGATCTAACGGCGGTCGATAGCGGCCCAACACATCGCGCTCCGGCGTGAAATAACTGATGGTGCCCGACGTCGCGAGGTCGTGCCCAACCATGCGCTCAGCCAGCAACCGGGGAGTCATGCCGAGGCACAGAGCGAACGCGGCTTGATCCCGCACCAGCCATTCTTCTTTCACCTGTTCGTTCTCGATCCAGCAGTCGGCAATAATGCGCGAGCGCACGAGACGCCCGCTCGCCGCGCCATAGCTACCATCGCCTTGATGCCGCATCACCGAAATCAGTCGATGCGATGACAAGAAGTTGCCGTCATTGCAGTCATCCCAGATGACGTCTTCGCCAACCAACTGACGATCCGGAAACTGATGCAGAGTTTGCAACGTCTGCGCCGTCACGCCCGCGTTCGATGTCGTCACACCCGTCGCTGCGCGCACAAGGCAGTCAGCCGCATAGTACTTGTCCAGCTTGCCGCCAATGCCGCGGTCCTCCCAGATCTCCCGCGTGATGCCGTAGATGAAGTCCGGCACTGATGTATAGTGTCCCAGTTTAGGCTTCATGTGATCCCTTAAGCGTCTAGCGGCGATAGCGGCGCTGCACCAGAAAATTGGCGCTGATGGTCAACACCAACGTGGCGCTCATCAGGATGAACGCGACCGCGGCACCAAATGGCCAATTGTTCAATTGGAACTGGCCAAACACCAGCGGTCCCATCATCTTGAATTTTGGCCCGCCTAGTAAAACCGGCGTCGCGTAAGCATTCATGCCCAGGATGAATGTCAGGATTGTGCCGGCCAGTAAGCCTGGCAACGCCAGCGGCATCAGGATGCGTCTGAACATCACGATCGGCCCGGCTCCCAAACTGAAGGCAGCCTCCTCGACGTTGCGCGGAATACCTTCAATCACGGCCTGCAAGGTCAACACCATGTATGGCAAGTTGACCGCGATGATGCCCGCGACGACCGCGCCCTCCGTGTACATGATCTCAAGCGGGGTCGAAAGAATGCCGAACTTCATCAGCGTCACATTCAGGAAACCCTTTGAACCGAACAGCGTCATCCAGCCCGCGGCGCGTACCGCATTGCCGACGAACAACGGCAACACCACGAGCATGATCAGCAGGTTTTTGTGACGCGTCTGTGTGCGCGCCAACACGTAGGCGAGCGGCAACCCCATCACCAGACAGATCACGGTGCAAAGCGCCGAAACGCGCAGCGTGGTCCAGAAGATTCCGGTGTAGTAGGGATCACCGAAGAACTTGAAATAGTTCTCCAGTGTGACCGCCTCAACCATCATGCGCCGCGGCTCGAAGCGGTTGAGGCTGTAGCGGAACAAGATGGCCAATGGGAGTAATAGCCCGGCTGCCACAAAGATGGTTGCCGGGCCGACCAGATTGGACGCCGACAAGAGCGATGTGCGGTTCTCATCGTGGTGCATGCCAGATGTGGGTGCGGCGGTTGCCATGGCGTGGAGCGATCCCGGCCTTAACCCTTAAGCTCCTTGTCCCACCATTCTTTCAGCGCCACGTCATTCTTGTTCATATAGTCATAGTCGAGATCGACCAATTTCTTGATCTCGTCGGCCGTGAAACCAATTCGCTTGTTGAGATCATCCGCCACTTTGGCATTGGTGACGGTGGGATTGTAGCCCATGTCGATGGCAAACAGCTCTTGCGCACTTTGGGCCAGCATGGCGTCAATATACGCATAGGCGCCGTCCTTGTTTGGGGCATTCTTGGGGATCACAAAGCCGCTGACATAAGCCAGCGTGCCTTCGCTTGGCGCGACCGAGTCGACAGTGATACCCGCATTTTGCCATTGCACGACGCGGGCCTTCCACATCACGCCGAGACCAAATTCCTCAGCCTTCAGCCCTTGTGCGAAGGCTTCATTGGTCGGGTACATGCGCATGCCGGTTTTTTTGCATGCCAGCAAAAGTTTCTTGCCTGCCTCCAGATTGTTGATGCTGCCGCCCGCGGCCAATGCGGCGCAGACAATCGTGTATTGATACTGGATGTCGATTAATCCCAACTTGTTGCCGTGTTTCGGATCGAAGATATCTTTGTAACTCTTCGGCGCCGGTGTGATCATCTTGGAATTATAGACGCCGACTTTGCCCGAATAGATGTGTCCGACGCCGTACGGATACTTCATCGACGGCATCAATGCGCCCGCGTTCTTCAGCTTGGCATAGTCGATCGGCAGCACCGTGCCGGCATCGTGCATCTGATACATATTCAATGCGGACAACGCCTGCACGTCCGCCGTACCACGTGGCAGGCGCTGCTCGGCCAGCATCTTTGAGCGGCGCTGTGGATCCCCGGCCTGATCCTGGACAACCTCCCAGCCGTCTTTGATCAGGATCGGTGCCTCGACATTCTTGTTGAGCAACCGAGCGTAATCGCCACCCCAGGTGCCAACCACGACCTTGCCCTTGGCTTGGGCCCGTGAGGCGCCACCAGATAACGCGAGAGTTGCAGCGGCGGTGGCTGCACCGGTTATGGCAGTTCGGCGTGATATTCCGTGCATCAGTAGCTCCTGTCGGGACTTCTTCTAGATCGATTACTCAGGCTGCCTCAGTTGTCTGAACGAGGTCGTGAACGCGTTCGCCAATCTTGAGGAATTCCAAAATATCCTTCCTGTCTGGCTGAACCGCCAGTTCGCCGTGAACGAGCCTGTTGCGTTGCTCAACAAGGTGTCTGATTTGGTCTGCGTGGGACGGCGAAATATATCCCCCGTAGGCCAACATCTCAAGCACGCTGGCCGGTCGCAGTGGCTTCGTCAAGCGATTGGGAAACGCCAAGCGTGCGGCCGCTTCCAAAAAGGCCCATCCCAATATGAGCGCCGCACTGAGATGACCGTTGTGAACGAGTGTCCGCACTTCACCCAGTTGCTGCTCCAGCTCTTGTCTGGAAGCGACGGCCAGAACAGTCTCATCATTACGGGACATCACATGATCTCCTTTTCGCGTTTGTCGGTCACCCGAACATAGAGTAGCGGCCGCTCCTGCTCCCAAGCTATCCGAAGTGTATCTGATGCTGACGCGTGCAGCGCAGGCATTTTCTCCGGCTCCAGCTTGTGCACGAGGATGCGTTCCACTTGGTCATCATCAACGAATACATGTTGTTTCAAAGCATCCATGATCAGTTTGAGGATGTTGTCCAGGTCGCCTTGCATCTCACCAGCCGGGAAGTAATATAGGACCACTGCAACGTTTTCTGTCGTCGCGAAATGCGGCCTGGGCATCACCTTGCTGCTCGCATCCCTGATCCTTTCTTTTCACTCGTCCTTCCTCAGTTGGCTTCGCGACTGTAGTGAGACAGGTGTACCTTGCACCAAGAATTCGATAGGGAATTGTATTTCCATTTGTACGTCCGCGAGTCATCATTTATCCCGCAAAAACACGTCCCGTAGTCCGACTCCAGCCGATATTGACGGTTTCCCCAAGCGTCGGCAATGGCTGTTCGGGCCGATTTGAGACTTGAACAACAACACGTTCCTTGGGCGATAGGCGAACATGCACATCGATCATGGCGCCGAGGTACGAAACGAATTCAACGGTGCCTGGGAAAGTGTTGTCCAGCACGGCTGAGCCGTCGCCAATCAAAGCTACGCGCTCGGGTCGCAATGCGATGGTAGCCGGCCCCGTCGCGGCGCCATCGCAAGCGATGTTCAGGCCTCCGACTGACACAAATGTGCCTGGCGAGTTCAGCCGCCCCTCGATAAAGGTGGAGCGCCCAACGAAATCGGCAACAAAGCGATCTGCTGGCCGCTCGTAGAGATCCTGTTGCGTCCCGATCTGGCGGATCTGGCCCTCGCTCATGACAACGAGGCGATCAGCCATGGTCAGCGCCTCCTCCTGGTCATGCGTGACCATCACGGTCGTCAGCCCCAGCGTGCGCTGCAGTTCGCGGATCTCGACCCGGACATCCTGGCGCAGTTTGGCATCAAGATTGGATAGTGGCTCATCAAGCAGCAGGATATCCGGCCGGAACACGAGCGCCCGCGCGAGTGCAACGCGTTGCTGCTGGCCACCGGACAACTGGCGCGGCAGGCGGTCGCCAAGCTGTTCCAACCGCACGAGGCGCAACGCTTCGGCAATGCGCAGCGGCATTTCGGCCTTGGCGACCTTGCGCATTTCCAGCCCGAACGCGACATTTTCGTTGACCGTCAAGTGCGGAAACAGCGCGTAACTTTGAAACACCAATCCGGCATTGCGTTGCCACGGCGGCAGTGCGGTGATGTCGCGATCCTTGACACGGACAACGCCAGCTGTTGGCTCGATAAAGCCTGCAATAATGCGCAGTGTCGTGGTCTTGCCGCAGCCGGACGGACCGAGCAGCACCAAGAACTCGCCGTCCGCAACATCGATTGAGACGCCGTCGACGGCATTGAATGTGCCGTAGCGTTTGGTGATATCGGTCAGTTGCAACCGTGCCATGCTCACACCACCCGGCTGATCTTGACGAAGCGATCGGTGACCAGCATCGCGCCGGCGATCAGCAAAATCTGCACCACGGAAACGGCTGCGATGGTTGGATCGATCTTCCATTCCAGATACTGCAAAATCGCAATTGGCAACGTCGTGCGGCCTGGCCCGACAAGAAACAAACTCATTTCCAGATTGCCGAACGAGGATACAAAGCCGAACAAGGCCGCTGCCACAATGCCCGGCAGGATCGCCGGCAGCGTGATCCGGCGAAAGGTCGTCAACCGGTTGGCGCCAAGGCTCTGCGCTGCTTCCTCTACGGATCGGTCCATCCCTGCGAGGCTGGCCGTGACCAAGCGCACCGTCCACGGGATGACAATGAGAACATGGCCTGCGATCAAGCCACCGATTGAGCCGAGGATCGGGAGTTCGGTTTTGATCTCGAACTCGACATGAAAGACATAGAGCGCGATGCCCAAGACGATGCCCGGCACGACCAACGGCAGCAGCAGGAGACTGTTGACCGCCTCCCGACCTGGAAAGCGCGCGCGGACGAGACAGACTGCGGCCGGAACGCCCAGCCCCAGCCCAATCAAAGTGGCGACGACGGCGACTTGCAAACTGAGGACGAAGCCGGACACGAAACGGTCATTGCCGGGAATCGCCGCGAACCATTTGAACGAATAACCCTCGGGCGGAAATGACGGGATCTCCTGCGCAAAAAAAGCGAGCCAGGTTACGAAAAACAGCGGCGTCAGAATGTATGCCAGGGTCGCGCCAGCCGCGGCCCTTAAAGCCCACCGACCCAGTGTTCGAGAACTTGTCCACCCCGCAGCGCTTGCCAAATCGTTCGCCCCCTGCTGCCTCAAGCTCTGATCAGCCGAGACTGTTCTTGTGAAACCGCCCAGCCTTCATGATCGCACTGAGATGTTTGCCTTGATCACCCAACAAAGCAAGATCCTTGAGCGGATTGCCATCAACAACCAGCAGGTCGGCGTAAGCCCCGGGTTGCAGCGTCCCAACCTTGCCGGGCAGGCGCAGGACATCCGCGCCAATCGTCGTCGCCGAGCGGATGATCTCAATCGGTGAAATCACTGCTTGGCGAATGGTGAACTCGCGCGACTGGTCCCAATGCAACTCACCGAGCAGGTCGCTCCCATAGGCCACCGGCACATTGTTACGCTGACAAATCTCGAGTGATTTCAAACCGCCCTGCAGCACAATCTCATTTTTTTCGAGGCTCTCGGCCGACATGCCCCACTGCTTCGCGCGTTCCTTCATGGCATAGTAGGTGACGAGGTTGGCGACCAGAAACATGCCTTTGGCGGCCATGGCTTTCGCCGAGGCATCATCGATCAGGTTGCCGTGCTCGATGGTGCGGACGCCCAATCTTGCCGCCCGCGTGATGGCTTCGGCTGAATAGGCGTGGGCACAGACGTAGCGGCCGAACGCATGTGCTTCTTCGACGGCCGCACTGACCTCCCCATCTGAGAACTGCAAGCTGTCGAGCGGATCATACGGTGAGGCAACGCCACCGGACATCATGATTTTAACATGGTCGGCACCCTGACGCATCTGCTCGCGCGCGGCTTTGCGCACTTCATCAACACCATCGGCGACCGACGATTTGAACTGCAGGCCGTTGCAGCAAACGCACTCGCCGCCGCTACTGGTGCGGCGCCGCCCGTCCGAATGGCCGCCGGTCGGGCCGATGGATTGTCCGGCGATAAAGATACGCGGGCCAACAATGTGGCCGGTTTCGACCGCGGTCTTGATACCCCAGTCACAGCCGCCGGTGTCGCGCACGGTGGTGAAGCCGCGATCGAGCATCGCCCGCAGTCGCGTTGACGCGCGCGCCGTCAGCAGCGTCAGTGGCATCGCCTCCATGAAGCGAATGTTGACTTCCGAATGGATCGCATGCACGTGGCTATCGATCAGGCCGGGCATCAACGTCCGCTTGCCGCAATCGATCACGGCTGCGTCCGGCGCCTTGATCGGCTTGGCGGACAGCTCTTTGATGGTGTCGCTCTCGACCAACAGCTGATAGCCGCCGCGCACCTCGCCAAACGACGGTTCAAGCAGCTGAAAGTTTTTGAACAGGGTTTGGGTCGCCATGGTGCCTCCTGTTCAATGCAGCGTATTCTTGTGAAACCGGCCACCCTTCATGATCGCCGAAAGATGCCGACCCTGCTCCTGGAACAGCTCCAATTTCTTCAATGGATTGCCGTTGACAACAATCAGATCCGCGAAAGCATCGGCCTTCAAGCAACCGAGTTTGCCCTCCTGACGCAGCAGTTTCGCCCCGATGGTGGTGGCCGAACGGATGATCTCGATCGGCTTCAAGACTTGCGCGCGGATCATGAACTCCTGCGATTGCTCCATCTGCAATTGACCGAGCAAATCGGTGCCATAAGCCACGGGCACGCCGTTTCGTTTACAGATTTCCAGTGACTTGAGGGCACCATCGATTACGAGATCGTTTTTCGCCAACATGTCTGAACTCATGCCGTACTCGGAGGCGCGTTTCTTCATCTCGAAATAGGTGACGAGATTGGCGACCAGGAACATGCCCTTTTCGCCCATCAGTTTGGCAGACGCGTCGTCGATCAAATTGCCATGCTCGATGGTGCGCACACCGGCATGTGCAGCCCGGGTGATGGCCTCAGGTGTGTAAGCGTGCGCGCAGACATAGCGGCCGAACGCGTGAGCCTCTTCGACCGCAGCCGCGACCTCCTCAAGCGAAAACTGCAAACTGTCCAACGGATCATAAGGCGAGGCTACGCCGCCGGACATCATGATCTTAACCTGATCGCAGCCCTGGCGCATTTCTTCACGCACGGCCTTGCGCACTTCCGCCACGCCATCGGCCACACCCATCGAGAACGACAACGCATTGCAGCAGTGGCAGCGCGACCCCGGATCGGTGCGACGACGGCCATCACTGTGCCCACCGGTCGGCCCGAGCGCCTTGCCGGCAATAAACAAACGCGGGCCGGGCAGAAACCATTTTTCTGTGGCCTCCTTCAGCCCCCAGTCGGCACCACCGGTATCACGCACACTCGTGAAGCCGCGATCCAACATGCGCTTCATCAGGTCGGCCGCGCGCGCCGTCATCAGTGTCAACGGCACATGCTCCATGTTACGAATGACGACCTCGGACAGCACAACATGGACGTGGCTATCGATCAGTCCTGGCATCAAAGTTTGCTTGCCGCAATCAACCACCACCGCCTTGGCGCTCTTGATCGGCTTCGACGACACTTCCCTGATTTTGTCGCCTTCGACCAACAACTCGTGGCCGCCCTGCAGCTCACCAACCTCGGGATCGAGCATCTCAAAATTCTTGAAATGAACCAGTGTCATCGCCGTCGCGCCCCGTGCCCAAGTTGTTCTGCCCCCAGGGGATCATCGTTCGACCATCGTCGTCAATCGGCTTTCGCCGCAGGACAGCTAGTTATTTTGGCACTTCCTGCAGCAGGCTTGGCACCAGCAACCCCGCCAAAATCTTTGCATTCTGGATCTCGGTTGCACCATAGCTAGCCTCAAGCCCACAGAAGTTGAGCGTACCTAGGCGGCGACCAGCGTAGCGGATCGGGGCGTTCAAGATAGCTGTAACTCCAAGTGAGAAAATCAGCTCGTGATCAAAAAACATTCGCTTCACGTCCGCTTTTGTGGCCGCCAGCGCCACTTCACCGCGTTCCATGACTGCGTGATTTTCGGTCAGCTTGTCGAGCGGCTTCGTGCCACCGATCGGGTAGGCTTTTTCATCGCTTGAATGCAGCCGGACGACGACGCCGCGCGGCTCATCGTAGTAGAGCGTGGTCAATAACACCCAGCCGCACGTCTCTGCCGCGATCTTTTCGACCGACTTATAAATTTTATGCCGGTCCGGCTGCTCGTTCGTGAGCGCAACAACCGACGCGATATCGGCATTTGTCAGTGAGCGCGATTTGGTGGGCATGGACAGAAGCCTTTACGATTTGACCGGTTGCGGGGCGTGAGGTGGTGCAGGGAGATCGGGGAGTGGCACGTTCGACATGCGTTCGGGAATCAGGCCACGCGCGTGCACGCGTAAGATCAAGAGTAGCATAACTGCAATCAGGATTTCGCGGAGCGATGCGGCTTGGACCGCGGATATGCCTGGCACCAGCGGCACGATGAACCGGGTTGCCTCCAGAAAGAACACGACCAACACCGCGCCGACGATGGCACCGAGGTTGTTGCCGAGCCCGCCTGCGAGCAGCGAAAGCTTCACGTACAGCGTCAATAAAGGCGCAAACAAATCCGGCGCGATGTAGCTGGTGAAGTGGCCGTAGAGCGCTCCCGCCAGTCCTAGAGCTGCGGTGCCTACAGCGAACGCCTTGACCTTGAATAAAACCACGTTCTTGCCGGCCACCTGGACGACTTGCTCATCCTCGCGGATGCCGCGCAGCACACGGCCGAAAGGGGCATGAGCCAAGCGTTCAAACAGGAAGAACAAGATTGTCACGACGGCCACGACGATACCCAGATACATCAGATTGAACAGGTGCGGGCCCAGCGCCTGGCGGAACGGGCCGGGGATTCCTGACAAGCCGTCTGTGCCGTTGGCGATCCACAGCTCATTCGACATGAACACGCGCATGGTCTCGGCAAAGCCAAGCGTCACGATCGCCAGATAGTCGCCGCGCAGCCGCACCGTAATGAGCGCCACCAGCACGCCGACGATCGATGCAGCAAGTGTGCCCGCGGCAACACCGGCCACAATCGGCCAGCCAAGTTTCAAAGTCAGCAACGCCGAGGTATAGGCGCCGACCGCGAAAAAACCGACGAGGCCCAAATTGATCAAGCCGGCCATGCCCCAGATGACATTCATGCCGAGCGCCATGATGGCGTAAATCCCGGCCGTCACAGCCATGGCGACGAGATAGTGTTCCATGTCAACCAACCTTGCCCGCAGTTATCGCATCCACGGCTGCGATCTCCTCGCAGGTCAGCGCCCACGACGCCGCCGTGGCATTTGCCGCCACTTGATCAGCGCTCGTTGCACCTGCGATCACACTGGTAACCGGCGCTTTTGCTGCCAGCCAGCTGAACGCCAGTTCGAGCAGCGTATGCCCGCGAGCGATGGCAAAATCGGAAAGCTTTTCAGTCGCCGCCCAGTTGTCGTCGGTTAGCACCTGTTGAGCGCGCGGCGCCTCGCGTGTCATGCGAGCACCGGCCGGCAAGGCGGCATTGCGCTGATACTTCCCGGTCAGCAAGCCGTTGGCTAAAGGAAAATATGGCAGCAGACCGAGGCCTCGGCTGCGCATCGCGGGCACCAGATCCGTTTCGTGCTTGCGCACCAGGAGGCTGTATTCATCTTGGCACGATATAAACCGCGTCAGTCCATTTGATCGGGCGGTCCAATCGGCATCGATGACTTGCCAACCCGACAGGTTCGAGCAGCCGATGTAGCGGGTCTTGCCGGCGCGCACGAGATCATCAAGCGCCCGCAGGGTTTCTTCAATTGGCGTTCGTGGATCGGGGCGGTGAAACTGATACAGATCGATCCAATCGGTTCTGAGCCGTTTCAAACTCGCCTCCAATGCCGAGACGATGTAGCGGCGCGAACCGCCTTGCAGTTTGCCGTCTTGATCCATCGGCAAGCCAAACTTCGTCGCCAGCACAACATCCTTGCGGCGTGCGCCGAGAATGCCGCCCATGGTGGTTTCAGACCCGCCACGGTTGCCGTAAGCATCAGCTGTGTCGAACAAGGTAATGCCGACGTCGATAGCTTTGTGAATGACGGCCTTTGCCGCCGCGTCGTCGATTCGGCCGCCGAAATTGTTGCAACCCAGCCCGACAACTGAGACCAGTAGACCTGATGGGCCGAGAGTGCGCTGTTCCATAGTGTCTCCGCGAACCGTTGATTAACCGCTTAATACGCCCTGGCGCCGAGAATACCACGCGGGCGGAACGTCAGGACGAGTAGGATCGCGATAAAGCCGATGGCTGTCCGGTAGGCGGGGCTGAGAACAAGCAGGCTCAACTCTTCCCCGATACCGATGACCAACGCGCCGATTACGGCTCCGGGAATGCTGCCAAGGCCGCCTACGACAGCGGCAGCGAAGATTGACAAAATGGTTTTGAACCCGACCAACGGATCGATGGTGGTGTCGAGACCGATGAGCATCCCGCCAAGGCCCGCGAGACCCATACCGACAAACGATACGATGCGCGCCACCATATCGGCGTTGATGCCTTTGATTGCGGCCAGCATCGGATTGTCGGCGACCGCACGCATTGCCTTGCCCGTGCGGGTGAGAGCCAGAAACGCAAAGAGCAGCGCCATTACGACCACGGCGATAACAAGATTTTCGACCTGCTGAGGGCTGATGCGGAGTCCGGAAATCACCCAATCCCGTTGCAGCGGCAGCTTATAGCCGCGCATTTGATTGCCAAAGATGAACCTGACGATGTTTTCAAGCGCGATGGTCAGCGCAATGGAGCCAATCGCCGTGGTAATGAAGCCAGCCGACCGCAAAGGCTTCAGGACGAATTCGTCGGATAGCCAGCCGACCAAGCCCGCGACCACAAATGCCATCAGTAAGGCTGGAACAATCGGCCATCCGAGAAGTGCATTGGCGACGAAGCCGGCATAGGCCCCAATCGTCATGTGTGAGGCAAGTGCAAAATTGGTAAAGCGCAACACGGCAAACAACGCCGTCAGACCAATGGCCGGCACCGCGAGAATGGTGCCAGCCATGATGCCGTTCAGCGTAAGTTGGAGGACTTCCATTTTTTCTCAACGTGTTGGATCACCATGATGCGCGGTCTTGTAGGTTGGGTTGGCGCCATGGACGGTCGTTGCCTCGAGAGCACTGTGATCATCGGCACGTGACCCAACACATCCCGGCGCGGGATTGTTGTTGGGTTATGTGCGGAGCAACGGTTGGGACTGCCATTGAACAACCGTGGCCGCGCTGTCTCAACCTACACGCCCTGATACCCGTCAGCGTCATACGATCTTCAAAAACTCCAACTTGCCTTTCTTGACCACGGAGTAGCGGAATTTGCAGGCTGAGATATCGCCGATGTCATTGAAGTCACAAGGCCCTGAAGCGCCATCGTAGTTGATCTCGCGGCCAGCAGCGAGCAGCTTCAGGCCATCGACGGCCGAGTAAACTTTCTCACCACTGCCCTGGCTGATCTTGCGGACGTTGTCCTTGAAGGCCGTGCCGGATGCCTCTTTTGATTTTGCAAAAGTTAAGACCGCGAGGCTTGCCCAATCCGTCGCCTGGGCTGCAAAGCCATCGACATCACTCAGGCCGAGCCGAGCCTTGGCAAGATCATAGCTCTTGCTTTCGACGTCAGCGGACGGGGTCGCCGTGATCACACCTTCCGACACTTCGGGCGGATTCGCGTCGAGCGTCGGCTGTGGCACCGCGTAAGTCTGGCAAAACTTCGGTAGGTTGATGTTCGCCTTGTAGAGATCGCGCAGAATAACGATCGTGTCCGGTGCATAGCCATTCAGGTAGAGGAAATCCGGATTGCCCTTCATCGCCTGGTCGATCTCGGAGCGGTAGGTTGGTTTGTCCTTCTCATAGATGACGTGCGAGGTCACGCTGCCACCCTTCTCCTTCAACACGATGTCCAGGTTCTCCTTACCGGACAAAGCGAATGGCGCCTGAATGCCGATCACCGCAACTTTTTTGAAGCCTGCCGCTGAGATGTACTCGGCATGCGACGCGCCCTGAAGCTTGGTCGTCGGTTGCGTGCGGATCAAATAGCCTTGGTGCGGCAGCAACGATATTGAGTCGGCGCCAGACACCGTCATGATGAAAGTTTTGCTTTCCCAACAGACCGGCGCCACCGCTGATGTCACCGACGACGCCCAGGTGCCCATGATGATCGGAACTTTATTGACCTCAATCAGCTTGCGCGCAGCGCGAACAGCGGCTTCGGGGTTGGTCTGATCGTCTTCGATGACGGCTTCAATTTTACGGCCAAGTACGCCGCCGGCTTTGTTGACCTCATCGAACACGGATTGCATCGCCTTCAACATGCGTGGGCCGTCGTTGCCGCCTGCGCCTGTCAGCGGCGTGAGAATCCCGATTTTCAGCGGTTCACCCTGCGCGTAAGCGCGGATCGGTGCCGCCGCAATCGCCGCCGTGGCAGCAGCGCTTTTCAGGATGGTTCGACGATTGAGATGGGGCATAGTGGTCTCCGAGTTGCTGATGACTGGACTGTCGACTGGATGTGATCTGGGTTCTAACCACCGAGAAATATGCGTTGTATTTCAGGATCAGCTGCCAATGTCTTGGCGTCACCGATCCGGCTGTTGCGGCCATCGACCAGAATGTAGGCACGCTGCGAAATTGCCAAGGCCTCGCTGGCGTTCTGTTCGACCATGCCAATTGAAAGGCCAGATTTGTTGATGTCGATGATGGCGTCAAACAGCTTTTCGGCCGCGACCGGTGACAACCCGGCCGACGGCTCATCCAACAGCAACACGCGAGGTTCAACCATCAGTGCCATCGCCATCGCCAGCATCTGCCGTTCGCCTCCCGACAGGGTTCGTGCGGCGTGGCGGCGCTTCTGGCCAAGCACCGGAAAGCGATCAAAGGCCTGCTCGATGCGCGGCACCGCGGCCTTGGAATCGACATAGCCGCCCATCTCCAGATTCTCTCTTACGCTCATCGACGGGAATATATTGTGCTCTTGCGGGACATAGGCCAGTCCACCGCGTGCGATGTCGCGCGGCAGCCTGCCGGTGATGTCCAGGCCATCAAGCGTCACGGTCCCGGATTTCGGCTTGAGCAGACCGGCAATGGTTTTCAGCAGTGTCGATTTTCCTGCACCGTTGGGCCCAATGATGCAAACAATCTCACCCGCATTGACGGTGAAGTCGACACCCTTCAGGATTTCATCTGCGGCGCCGTAGCCAGCGACGATACCAACAGCGGTCAATTGCGTCATCAGCTTGCGCTCCGCCAACGACGACCCATGTAGGCTTCTTGAACGGTTGTGTTTCTGGTGATGTCCGAGAAGGTTCCTTCTGCGAGATGCCGACCTTCAGCGAGCACAATGACATGATCACACAGGCGCGAAACCATATCCATGTGATGTTCGATCAGAAAAATTGGTAAACCCTCCGCCGCAAGGTCGGTCAAATGTTCACCGATCTCGCGTGCGAGTGTGGGATTCACCCCTGCGACCGGCTCATCGAGCAGGAGCATGGTCGGTTCCGCCATCAACGCGCGGCCGATTTCCAGCAACTTCTTTTGTCCGCCCGAGAGATCCGACGCGGGATTGCGGATGACCCGCGTGAGATTGAGCCGGCTGGCAATCGCCACAGCGCGTTTGAGCAACTCGTTTTCACGCTCTCGCGCAGCTGTCGTCCTCATCAAGGCCGGCCAGATCCGCTCCCCCGGCTGCGCCGCACCATAGATCATGAGATTATCCAGCACCGATAGTCGCGGCAGCCCGCGGGCAATCTGGAAGGTTCGGACCAAGCCGGCTCGGCTGATTTGATCCGGGGACAGCCCGGTAATGTCGCGACCATCAAAAACGATCTGCCCGCTGTCGGGTGGGATGACCCCCGAGATGCAATTGAAAAGCGTGGTTTTGCCAGCACCATTCGGGCCGATCAACCCGGTAATGCCTTTGCCTGAAACTGTCAGTGATGCGCCGCTCAAGGCATGGACGCCGTAAAAACTTCGCGTCACGTCCATAACCGACAACAAGGCCATTGCGTCCCCCGCTTTGAACCAATCGAGCCTTCGAGCCGTGTCGAAGCAGCGCTCCATGGCGACAGGCTAGACCCAATCGAGCACAACCGGCAAGGCTTCGCTCAGGTTTCACTTTAAGCCATTGCAACGGTCTTTGCCCCGGCCGCAGCGCCTTGACTTGCTCGGCCGTGTTGTCTCGCAACCGAGATGTTCTGGCCATGAGCGGCCGACCTCGACGTGCCCGAAACCAAGCCAACCGCGTCTCCGGTTAAGCGCCGTGCCCGGCGCGTCCGATATCCAGCGTCGGGCAGCTCGATCAATCCGCTCTGGGAAGCCAGCCATCGGGCATCTCATCTGGCATTGATTGCTGCGTGTGATTCGCCGATCCTACTGCGCTTTTGGGCTCAGCTTCATGACATGAACATCCAAGACCACCAGATCGCCGGTGTCACCGCGTATCCGCGCCGCAACATCAAGCGCGAACACAGACCCATCCTGGACGCGGCTCTCGCACGTGATGTGGAGTCGGTTGTTGGCCACCTGACCGAGCACTATCGACGCATGGGTCTGTATCTGGAAATGGAATTCGGATGAACTTCTGCGTAACCGGGCGGCAACTCAACGTCGGCCGCGTAGGAGGTTTTCGCGACCGGATCGCGACGGCGCTTGGGCTGGCTGGAACGGCAAGATAGACACTTCGATGCTGAAGTGTGAGGCCGCATCAAACGCTGCCTCGGCTTCACGAATTGCGTCTTGTCGCGGCGAACAGAGCTGCCCGATGAAACGCCTATGCCGCCCAGGGAGGCACACCGCAACATCTTGTTCCGCTGCTCCTCGGTCTTCAAGGAACTCGGTCATGCGCCGCGATTTGCCGGCCGCAAGGCATGACGGCCAATGATACTCAGAATTTTGTAGCCAGCCATGAGCGTCCCCTTGATCGTCCCAGAGACCTTGGAGTGGCCGATGCGTATCCGGTAGCGGCCCGGCACCTCATGAAACCGCAGGCCCTGCTCAACTGCTTTGATCTGCATTTCGACGGTCCAGCCATAATTGCGGTCGGCCATTTGCAGTCGTTCAAGCGCCTCACGCCGGATGGCGCGGTAGGGCCCGAGGTCGGTGTAGCGCGCGCGCCAGATCAGCCGGATCAGCGTCGTTGCCAGCCAATTGCCGCATTGCTGTTGCGGTGTCAGTGCGCCTTTTTCCCGCTGCCCCATGACCCGTGAGGCCAGTACGAAGTCTGCAGCTCCGGCAATGATTGGGTCGACCAGCAAGTGCATGTCCTCACCGAAATCGGCGTGGTCACCGTCCATGAACACAATGATGCCGGCGTCGGCCGCCGCGGCAATCCCGGCGAGACACGCAGCGCCGTAGCCCTTTTCGGCTTCGGTGACGACGGTCGCACCGGCGTCTCGTGCGACTTGAGCCGTCCGGTCAGTCGAGCCGTTGTCGGCAATGATGATTTGGTCCACCCAGGCCGGAATATCGGACACCACGCGCCCGATCGCCCGCTCTTCGTTGAGGGCGGGAATGACGACAGCAATGCTCATCCTTTGGCGCATACGATGGACCTTTTGACGGGTGCGCGT